>NZ_CDWRCM010000157.1:7920-10546 GCF_977927585.1 Frankia sp. CcWB2
GGAAGGGGAATGTCGCACGCGGAATTCGATGGACCAGTCGACCTCGCGGAGCTCGGGGATTCGGTGTCCGCCGGGCCGTCCCGGGAGGCCGGAGCCCCCGGCGGGCAGCCGGTCGTCCACGGGATGCCCATCGCGTCCGGCATGCCGATCATCGAGGACGCTTCGACCGGTGGCGCGCTGCTATCCGGCGGCGGGTCTGCTGGCGAGGATCCGGAGGGCGGGGGCTCGGAGGACGGACGCCCCAACCGCCCACAGTGGTCGGGTGCGCACCCCGACGACCCGCGGGCGGATGTTCCTCCGCGCGGTCCCGAGCGCCGGGCGGACGCCGAGGGTGCCGCCCTGATGCGGGTGCGTCGGCAGCGCCTGCTCGTCCTGCTCGTCCTGCTTCCGGTGAGCATCGTGCTGGCCGCCATCCTCGGCGGGCTGTGGATCGCCGGGCAGTTCCTCGTCGATGCCGTACTCGGCGCGTACCTCGTTTATCTTCGCCGGTCGGCGCAGACCGCGCGGCGGCTGGCCGCCGCGCGTGCGGCGGTAGACCGGCGGATCGAGGCCGAGCGGGCCGCCCGGCGTCGGCGGCCCCCGATCGGGTCCTCCTTCGCCTACCGGCAGCGCCAGCCGGGACCGGACCCCCTGGCGGAGCGGGTTGGTCAGCAGCCGGTGGAGGAGCTCACCGACGAGGAGCTCGCGATCGCCGGCGCCGAGACGATCGACCTCGGCGCTCTGGTGGCCGGCCAGCCGGGGCTGGACGAGGACGCGGAAGGGGACGATCTCGCCCGGTTCGCCGGGTACCCCGAGACGGGCTACGGCGAGACCGGCGTTGACGGCGTTGACGGCGTTGCCGGCGTTGACGGTGGGGACGTGGCCTCGGCCCGGCCGGCCATCCGGCCCGCGCCCCGCGTGGGCACGCGCTCGACCACCTCACGCCCCGGCCGGGTGCAGGTCAATCCCCCGGGGACGCACGGTGGGCTGGTGGCTCCCGCCGGGATCATGCCCTCGGGTACGGCGACGCCGGCCGGGCCGACGGCCGATGCGTCACCGGCGGGCGGGAACATCGTGGGGGACACGTCCGGCGAACTCGACCCGCTGCTGCGACGGCACGCGGTGGGGAGCTGATCCGCGGGGCCGACGCTTGCGACTGCCCGGACCGGGGCACCGTCGGCTCCGGCGAGCGGAATCGGGAACAGGGCGATGTGGATGGGCCGCCCGTTCGCCCGGGCGGTGAGAAGTCGATCGAGACTGGTCAGGTTCTCTACGATGACGGCACCGGCCCCACCCAGAATCCGGTGGGCCGCGAGACTGACATCCTGCCCCGGTCCGGGTGTCCGATCAACGCTGAGCGCATCGATACCGACCGTCCGGACACCCGCGTCGACGAGGGCCCGCGCGGTGTCCGGCGCGAGATAGGGATGTCGTAGGTACCCGTCGCGGCCCCAGTGGACGGACCATCCTGTGACGATGAGGACGACGACATCGTGGGGAAACGGGCGGGTAAATGGGCCCGACAGCACCTCCGGGCCGATCGCCGCCTGTGGGCCGTAGCCCCGTGCATCCAGCAGAACCGCGGGTCCGGTGAAACGTTGTAGCGGAACCTCGTCGAGCCTGGGGAGTCGAAATGAAATAACTTGCGCGTTTCGAACCCTCCACAGGCCTGTGACCTGCGATGATGCTCTCGATCACGTATTTGTTGCTTCATTACGTCCCCTGGGCAGCGAGTCGTCGGTGTGGAAGGGGGCGTCGACATGCGTGCCCGTCTGTGATCCCAGGTGCAGGCGCTGCACGTTGACGCCGGACTCGGCCGCGGTCAGTGCCGGTGACACGTCGACCTCGGGATCCCCCGGGTAGACGGGCATGCCGGTCACGATAGGTACCGACAGATCGATCAGCTCGGTGCTCACGAGACGATGATCTTCGTCCAGTGTCCGCCCCCGGAGCCCGGGGGCGGCCGAGTTCTGGGGAGCAAGGAACGGTCCAGGGGCTGCAAACCGTGCTCGGGTCCCCAAAATTCGCTCCGGCGAGTCCGGCGAGTCGCTAGATCGTCGCTCTTCGTACAGCACGTCCGTGGACTCCACTCCAGGCATGCCCCGCATCCCAGGACGCATCACTCCCCGAGGACGTCACTCCTCGACCCCATCCGATGCCGCCATTACGGGGTCATGGGAGAGTCTGGGAGGAATAATCAGTGTGTCTGTGTATGGGCGCTGTCAGAGATAGGGGGAGTCGTGGCTGGAGGTGACGACGCCGGGTGGACCTACGGCTCGGTGGTGCCGGACTGGGCGCCGCGGAACGTCGACCTGAAGATCGACGTTCCGCACTCGGCGCGGGTCTACGACTACATACTCGGCGGCAAGGAAAACTTCCCGGCCGACCGGGCGGCGGCCGCGGAGTTCACCAGGAGTATGCTCAACCTGCCCACGTCCATGCGGGCCAACCGGAACTTCATGGTCAGGATGGCCCGCATCCTGGCGGCGGAGCACGGCATCCGGCAGTTCCTGGATATCGGCACCGGGCTGCCGACCGCGCCGAACCTGCATGAGGTCGTCCAGGAGGTCGCGCCGGAGTCGCGGATTCTCTATGTCGACAACGACCCCATCGTGCTGGTGCATGCCCGAGCACTGCTCACCGTAAA
>NZ_CDWRCM010000158.1:0-10114 GCF_977927585.1 Frankia sp. CcWB2
ACGGACTCCGGCACCCACGGACTCCCGAGCCCACAGAGAAGGAGGTGATTTCGTCGTGTTCAGCATTGTGATGGACAGAGCTGTCGCCGAGATCACCCGTCCGTGGGAGAACCGGCACGGCGCGGCCTTCATGAATGCCGTCGTCGGTGCCGTCATTGGTGCGCTCGCCGACCGTGGTACGTCCGCCGCCGTCCTCACGGTCCAAGCCGATGATCTGTCGGCCCAGGAGTCCGCGTTCCCGAACCCGGCGGGGAGCGTGGCGTCGGCGTCCGGCTATGCACACCGTCACCTCACCTTCCGGGGATCCGCCCACGATCCGCTCCTGGACTAGCGCCGACTGGAGCCGAGTCCGAGGCCGCGGATCCCGATGGGGACCGCGGCCTTTGTCGTTTCGCTTCCTTCATCCCACCCGAAGACCAACCTGTCTCGGAGGTGACACCGGTGTTCGACCCCTCGGTCGTTTCCCGGATCGAGCGGGATCGTCTCGTCCTGCCCTGCTGGGACGTAGATCCTGACATGTTCTTCGCTGAGTCCCCGGCGGACGTGGAGACCGCCAAGGCCGTCTGCCGAACCTGCCCTATCCGGGCGGCGTGCCTGTCCGCCGCGCTCGACTGTGCCGAGCCCTGGGGAGTGTGGGGTGGCGAGCTGCTGGTGACCGGTAGCGTCGTCCCGCGCAAGCGGCCCCGCGGCCGTCCGCGCAAGGAGCGCAAGGAAGAAGAGGTCGCCGCCTGAGCCCTCCGTGCCACCCGTTGATCACATGGGGGCGGCGGTGGCATCGCCGCACCAGCACGGGCGGGACACCGGATCGTCGGTGTCCCGCCCACCGGTGTTGCCGCGCTTTTTCTTCCGGTGGTGCCCGCGGCCCCGGTACTGTTCCGGCGTGCCCAGCAGCGAGCGTGTCTACCCGGTGTCCACAGGTGCGGGTCCGGCCGGAGCGCCGGGACTGACCGCATCCGACGATCTTTCTCTGGCCGTTGCCGTCCTCACCAGTCCCGAGCTGGCCGCGATCGTGGATCTCGTGGCCTGGGTCGATTCCGGCTGGCTCTACGTGGCGAACGCGATCGGTTCGTCGCGGTTGCCGGTGGCCGATCCGGACGGTCCCCGGGAGCTCCGCTTCGGGCGTGACCCGCTCGGGTCGGAGGATCCGATGCACGGCGTGCCGCTCGCGGCGGCGCTCGCCGACCCGTCACCACCGAACGAGCGCAACTCCTACCCGTTCGCCGGACGGCGACTGCTGTCCGCCTTCGCCGATCCCAGCCGTTCACCCGATCTGATCGTCGTACACACCCCCCGGCACTACTGGCCCGACCGCGGCGGCCACCTGGGTGAGCACGGATCGTTGGATGCCGGCCAGTCCCGGGCTCCGCTGATCCTGTCCGGCGCGGGCGTGCGGGCCCGGGGCCCGCGGGCCGGCGCGGCGCGGGTCATCGACATCGGACCCACCCTCGCGGCCCTCGCCGGCGTGACCATGGCGGATGTGGAGGGGACGCCGCTCACCGATCTGGTGGGCCCAGGGGCCCGGTACGTCGTCGGCCTGCTCTGGGACGGGGCAAACAGCAATGACGTCCTGCACCTCGCGCACACCGGCGAGCTGCCGGGGGTCGCGCGTCTGCTCGCCACCGGGACGGCCCTGACCGGTGGCGCGATCGCCGAGTTCCCCAGCGTCACGTTGACCAACCACACCTCCGCGCTCACCGGAGTCGGGCCGGGCCGGCACGGCATCCTGCACAACGTGTACTTCGACCGGGCGACCGGCGAGCAGGTCATCGTCAACGACGTGCGGACCTGGCATTCCGCGTGCGATCAGCTTCGGGACGGGGTGGAGACGCTGTTCGAGGCCCTCGTGCGCGACCGGCCCGGGGCGACCAGCGCCTGCGTGAACGAACCGGTCGACCGGGGTGCGGACTACTCGACCTTCGGGCTCGTGCGGGCCGCCGGTAACCACGGCGGGGCCGGCGATATGGGGGACTACCTGCCTCCGGCCGACGGCGACCCGCACGCCACCGCCCACTGGGTAGGGGAGAGCGCCGACTATGCCTGGTCCACCCGGGTGGACGCGCTCGGCCTCGCGCAGGTCCAGCAGCTCTGGGCGGCGGACGCGGTGCCCCCGGACCTGATGTGGTGGAACACCACCATTACCGACACCGGGCATCACGGGGGCGGGCCCGTACTCCGAGCAGGCCCGCGCCGCGCTGCGGGACGCGGACGCCCGGTTGTGCGCCTTCCTCGACCTGCTCGCCGAGCGGGATCTGCTGGCCGAGACCGCGATCCTGCTGACCGCCGACCACGGTTCGGAGGCGGCGGATCCCACCTGCCAGGGCGGCTGGGGGGCTGCGCTGCGCGCCGCCGGGGTGCGTTTCCGGGACGAGGGATACGGTTTCCTGTATCTCGGCGTCGACATCGTCGACATCGTCGAGCAGCCGGGGGGCTGACCCGTCGGGCCAGGCCCGTCAATAAGCGTCGGTCACGGTTGCGGGGTCGGAGAAGACTCCTCGTCCGGTGCCCGGCGCGGGGCGGCCTTGCGGCCTGACCGGGGTCGAGCCGCGGTGGAGCGGTTCGCCGGGGTGGAAGGCCGGCTCGGTTCGGCCGGCTCGGCCTGCATGGGCAGCGCCGCGGGGGTGGTGGCCCGGTCGGCCGCCGCCGCAGTGTCGGCCGCCGACCTCCAGACCTCGTCCTGGACGAGGAGAGCGGGCAGGGGACGACCGGGCCGGTTGGCGTCCTCGGCCGCGCGGGCGGTCGCCGTCCCCGGTTCGGCGAACCCGGGTTGCCAGCGATCCATCTCGTCCCGGAAGCGGCCGGTGCTGCCCAGTTGGCACAGGATGCCGATCGCGCCGAGTGTCACCCGGTGGATGAGCAGGTACGACGGCGGCAGATTGAGCTGGCGACCGAGCTGTGCCGCCGCCGACCGCCAGTCTCCGAACCTGGCGGCCTCCTTGCGCAGCCAGCCTCGGGAGAAGGTGAACTCCTCCACCGCGATCGGCTCCAGCACCGGGGCCAGATAATCCAGCAGGTCCTCGGCTCGGATTTCGGCCGACGGCGGGATGAAGCCCTCACAGCGTAGTCCCTGCTCGACGGCGTCGGCGTCCCCGGCCAGGGTCTGTCGAGCCAGCCGGCCGATCGGCGCCGGCAGGCCGTCCGGCAGGCGGTTCACGGCACCGAAGTCCAGGACGCCGAGCCGCCCGTCGGACAGCAGACGGAAGTTGCCGGGATGCGGATCCGCGTGCAGCAGACCGGCGCGACCCGGGCAGGAATAGAGAAACCGCACGAGCAGCAGGCCGGCGGCGTCGCGCTGCTCCGGGGTACCGTCCGCGATGATGACGGACAGGGGGATTCCCTCGATCCACTCGCTCACGAGCACCCGGCCGGAACCGGCCAGCGGCCAGGGGATGACGACGTCCGGGTCGTCTGCGTACGCCTCGGCGAAGGCCCCCTGCCAGGCGGCCTCCAACCGATAGTCGAGCTCCTCGGCGATCCGGGCCTTGAGCTCCTCGACCAGCGGCTTGATGTCCAGCCCGGGAGTGACCGCGCCGAACAGCCGAGCGGCCCGGCCGAGCTGGGTGAGATCGGCGAGCAGAGCGGGACCCGCTCCCGGATACTGCACCTTTACCGCGACGGCCCGGCCGTCGGCCCAGACCGCCCGATGCACCTGGCCGATGCTGGCTGCCGCCGCCGGAACGTCGTCGAAGCTTGTGAACAGCGAGCGCCAGTCCGCTCCGAGCTCCTCGGCGAGCACGCGGTGCACCACCGCCGCCGGCAGCGGGGGCGCCGTCTCTTGCAGCCTGGTCAGCGCCGCCCGGTAGGGCCCGGCGACGTCGTCGGGAAGCACCGCCTCGAAGACGGACAGCGCCTGGCCCAGTTTCATGGCGCCACCCTTGAGCTCCCCGAGTACCCGGAAGATCTGCGCGGCGGTGCGCTGCTGGAGCTCGGAGGCGACGGCCTCGGCGGGGCGACCACCGATGCGTTTGCCGACGCCGAGGGTGGCTCGGCCGGCTATGCCGATGGGAAGCGTGGCCAGCTTGGCGGTGCGGACGACAGCCCGCCGTGGGATCTCGGACACCGCTCCATCGTGCCCTGTTCCGCGTCGTCACGGGTGCCGGCCAGGCGTAATGACTCCAGGACGCCAAATGGCTCCAGGACGTCGACGCGGCGACCGCCCGCGGAGTGGAACGGTCACGCAGGTGCCACTGGCGAAGAAGCGTCCGCCGACGCGGCCGCCGATCGGGCGGTGCGGCAGGGACAGTTGGGGTGGACCGGCCAGGTGCGTCGGCGGATCCGCCAGCCGGGAACGGTGAACTCCAGCGTGCCGTCGGCGGTCACCGGTAGGCCGGCGGTCACCGGTAGGACTGTGCGCGGGGGAGTCAATGCAACGAAGGTCTCATTGTTGCTGCTTGCTGTCGGTGGCAGGTAGGCCGAGTTGTCGGGATGTTGGCCAGGGGTGGGGCCCGTGACGCCGGATAGGTCGGATAGGGCGGGTGGAGGCGAGGCGGCGAGGTCCAGAAAGGCCAGGGCCTGCATGGCGGTGAGCGCGGCGACAAGACCCGCCAGGGTGATCTCGCAGGCGCCCGGGCCCGGCGGCCGGGCGGTGGGCCATCTGCATGGCGAGCACCGGCCAGACCGGGTTCCGGGAGTACCGGTGGAGATGCTGGCAGTGCAGGCACGCGGTCACGGTCGGCACGACGAGCGGACCGACGATCCCCGTGGTCTCCCGCACCCCGGCCACGAGATGGGCGGTGCCCCGGCCTTCCAGGTCGAGGCACTCCCCAGGGTGGATCATCGGCAGACCGACCGGAGCCAGCACAATCAGGTCCGCGGCGAACCCGTCCTCGTCGGGCCGGCGGTGCCCGGCGGCCTGCCGGCTGGCCCGGGTCACCGCCGCGCCGGTGGCCAGGGACCGGGGACGCCCCACATCGTCGAGGCGCAGGCCGCCCGGGGAGACGTCGGCGGCGGTCGTCACCTCGGGATCGTCGATGACGACCCGGCCGATCCCGGCCGCGGCGAGCAGGGCCGCGACCTGAGCACCGACGCGACCGGCGCCGCGCACAAGAACACGCATCGCCCGGCGGGTGGCGAGGACCCGGCGCGCACCGGCCGGATCTTCTGATACCAGGGACAGCGCCGCCAGATCGGGCGACAGGCGGTCATGCTCGACCGCGGGCAGCGGTGCCGCACCGGGAGGCGCCGTGGCGTCGTCCAGCAGGCCGGCCTCGGCGAGCAGGTCGAGCAGGACCCGGCCGGCGGAAGTGCCATCGAGACGCAGCTGCTCCAGCGTGCGGCTGCCGTCGAGGGCGTCGAGCAGGGCGGCGTCTGACGGGGCCAGGTCGGCGAGGAGGACGGCGCGTGCGGTGTCGATGCCGAGCTGCAGGGTGGAGCTGTTGTGCCAGAGCCGGCGCAGGCCCGGCTTGAGGATCGGGCGCATGGATCCTCCGGGTGTTCCCGCCGGCCGGTCGAGGCCGGGGAATCGGACCAGGATGGGCCGGTCACGGCGACCGGCGGATCCTCAGCGTGGCACGTCCGACCGGCGAAGGGGGAACGCCCGTGGATCGCTGTGGACGTGCTGTGGACGAAACTGTGGATCACCCCGGTCCGCCCGGGTTACCTGTCCGGCTTGTCTGGTCCGTCGGATCCGCCATCGGCGGGTGGGGCGCCGCGGAGTTTCTCGATTTCGCCGATCGGGTCGTCGAGCGCGCTCGACGGCGCGCCGGACACGAACGCCTCCGGGGCGGCGAGATCTGCCGCGGTGGGCAGCAGATCGGGATGCGCCCACAGCGCGTCGCGACCCTCGTGACCCCGGGCGTCCCGTACCGCCTCCCACAGGGCGGCGGCCTCCCGCAGCTTGCGTGGCCGCAGGGAGAGACCGACCAGCGTGGCGAAGGTCTGCTCGCCCGGACCGCCTTCGGCGCGACGGCGCCGCACCATTTCGCGTAGTTTGCCCGCGGCCGGCAGATGACCGGCGGCCGCGGCGTCCGTTACATGATCGACCCAGCCCTCGATCAGCGCGAGGATCAGTTCGAGACGGGCGAGCGCGGCCTTCTGCTCGGGGGTGGTGGCGTCGCTGAACACGTCCTCGCCGAGCGCCTCCGACAGCCGTTCAGGATTCATCAACGCCGTCGGGTCGACCATCCGCATCACCCGTCCGACGGCCTCGGTGTCCACCGCGATGCCGCGGGCGTACTCCTCCACCGCGCCCAGGACGTGGGCGCGTAGCCAGGGGACGTGCGCGAACAGCCGGTTGGACGCGGCCTCCCGCAGCGCCAGGTAGATGCGTACCTCGTCCTCGGGGATCTCCAGGCCCTGACCGAAGGCGACGACACCCGCTGGGATCAGGGCTGCGGTTCCGACCGGTCCGAGCGGCAGCCCGACCTCGGTGGAGGAGACGACCTCGGCGGCCAAGGTGCCGATCGCCTGCCCCACCTGGGCGCCGAACAGCATCCCGCCGACCCGGTTCATCATCTGCATAATGGGGCCGCCGGTGGCCATCAGCCCGCTGAGGTTGAGCCCCGGGGGGAGCGCGCCGCGCAGCTCACTCGGCAGCTCGATCCCGCCGCCACCGAGTTGGTTCAGCCCGCTGGAGATCCCAGTGCGCATCGCCTCGACGACCTTCGTGGCGATCGGGTCGCAGAGGGTCTGCCAGACCGGCAGGGTCTTCTCGATCCACTCCTGCCGCGACCAGGCCTCGGCCGCCGTGGCTCCGGCCGGCAGCGAGGTCACCGCGTCGAGCCAGACGTCGGCGATCCGCATCGCCTCGCCCACCGGCTCCCGCTGGGCCGTGGACACCGCGGAGTCGGTGTCGCCGAGGAATCTGACGGCCACCTGGCGGGCCAGCTCCCAGTTGACCGGACCGCCATGCCAGGACAGCAGCCGTTCGAGCTCGGCAAAGAACGGGGCGCCGCCACCGAAGGGGGGTCGGGGCTCGTCGCCGCCGCCAGCGGGCGTGAAGCCGAACGGGAAGTTGCCACTCATCGGCCGTAGCCTCCTCGGGAGGCGGGCAGTCGCACGCACAGTTGGCACATGAACCCACGGTAATGCGTTTTCTGCCCAACGGGCGAAACGGCGCTGGCCCCGACCGTTACGGTCGTAGCTGTGGAACCGACGTGTTCTCTGGCGGGGCCCCGCCGACCGCTCCCGCGTCACCCGCGCCTCCTTCGTCACCTTCGCCGTCTCCGTCGTCCGCGCCGGACCCGGACCCGGACCCGGTCGCGCGGGTGACGCTCGCCGAGATCCGGGACGGCGCTCTGTCGGTGGACGAGTGCCTGGCTGCCGTGCGGTTCCCCGGTGTGGGGGGGATCGCCCTGTTCGTGGGCACTGTCCGGGACCAGGACCAGGGCCGCGGGGTGACCGACCTGACGTATCAGGCGCATCCCCGGGCCGGCACGGAGATCGCCCGGGTCGCCGGCGACGTCGCCGCGACCGCACCGGTGCTGGCCGTCGCGGTGGTTCACCGTACCGGTCACCTCGCTGTCGGGGACACCGCCGTGATCGTGGCGGTCGGCGCGGCCCACCGGGCGGAGGCTTTTGCCGCCTGTCGTCGTCTGATCGATGACATCAAGGAGCAGGTTCCCATTTGGAAACACCAGATTTTTGCGGATGGCGCGGCGGAATGGGTAAGCGCCTGCTGATCGGGGCACCCTACGATAGAAATAAGTCATCTTCTTGCCCGTCTCGACGTCGAGGCTCCCATGTGGTTCCTGTTGATCCCCCCCGTCGCCGTGCTCATAACTCTTGCGTGGGTCGCCCTACGCAGCCGTCCCGACCGCACCTCCGAAGCCATGATCACGATTGAGGGCTACCGGCGCAGTATGGCCGCGCTGGCCCGACCGATCCCCACCCAGCACGAGGTTCGTACCGTTACCGCCCTCGACGAACCCGGCCATCCCGGCCATCCCGGGCGGTCCGCCGCGGCCGGGGCACCGCCCTCCGAGAGACACACGGCGCCGCCGTCCGAGTCCACCTGATCGTCTCCGTCCGGCGGCCGGGGCATCTCACCGGCCGCCGGGCGGCGGTTCAGGACCGAGTGATCCTTCGAGTCCCTCGACCGTGCTTTTGATCTCGCTCTTTACTCCCCACTTCCCGGCCTTCCGCGCGGCCTTCCGGGACTCCGCCACGGCCTTCCGCCGCGCCTTTCGGGTCACCGAATGCCTTTCGGCACCGATCATCGCAACCCCGGGCCGTCGTGGCGAACCTCGGTTCCCGGACGCTGGGACGAGGGTTGTGAGCCCTGGTACATAGACTGTGAGCATGGTCCGGCGCACCCAGACCCTCGTGGTCGCGTCGGTACTGGCTTTGGTTCTCGTGGTCGCGGGGCTGTGGATGCCGGTACCGTTCGTCACCTTGGCCCCCGGGCCGGTCACCGACACTCTCGGCAGCGTCGACGGGACGTCCTTGATCACCGTGGAAGGCCGGCGGACCTATCCGACCGCCGGCAAGCTCGAGCTGACCACGGTCGAGGAGACGCCCCGGCTCAACCTCGTCACCGCGCTGCAGGACTGGTCCGACTCCGACCGGGCGGTGGTGCCCAGCGAGCTGATCCGGCCGCCCGGTTCGAGTCAGGAGCAGATCCAGCAGGAGAACGCGCAGGCGATGCTCGACTCGCAGGACCAGGCGACCGCGGCAGCGCTCGCGCAGCTCGGTATCGCGCCCACCGGCCGTTCGGTCGTGGTCGCCGGGGTCCCCGCGGGCTCCCCGGCCACCGGCAAGCTGACGCCGGGCGATGTGATCACGAAGGTCGGCGGGGTGGCCGTGGCCAACCAGGAGGAGCTGCGCCGGCAGGTCGGGAAGGTGACTCCGGGCCATCCCGTGACGGTCACCTATCAGCGCGACGGAAAGACGGCCACGGCCACCGTCACGACTCGGGCCGCCACCGACGACCCCGCTCGCGCCATGATCGGTGTCACCACGACGGAGAAGCGGACCTACCCGTTCACGGTTCGTATCCGTATCTCGGATGTCGGCGGGCCGAGTGCCGGGCTGATGTTCGCGATGGGCATCGTGGACCTTCTCACCCCCGGCGCGTTGACCGGGGGAAAGATCATCGCTGGCACCGGGACGATCACCTCCGCCGGTGAGGTGGGACCGATCGGCGGTATCCAGCAGAAGATCCTCGGGGCCAGGGTGTCCGGGGCATCGATCTTCCTGGTCCCCGCGGGGAACTGCGGCGACGCCCGCGCGATTGACTCCGGCGGTCCGCGCCTGGTGAAGGTTGAATCGCTGGCGGGCGCGCTGAAGGCCGTCGACGCCCTCCGGGCGAATCCGGCCGCGGCGGTGCCGTCCTGCTGAGCGCGCCCCAAGCGCGCCCCATCCGTGCCATGCGCCATCCGTGTGCGCCCGGTGCTGCTGTTGTGCCCGGTGGCGCCGGTGCCGGAAGGGGACGGGCGGCTGCCGTGCGCCGCCGCCCGCCGGGTCGACTCACTGGAAGGTCGCGAGCAGCCCGTCGACGAGGTTGTCGGCCAGATCCGGATCGATGACGAGTTCGTCGTCTCCGCGGACTCGCAGGCAGGACGCGTGCAGCCCGCTGCGGGTGACTCCGACGGCGAGGCGGACGTCCTGGCGTTCGGGATGGTTCGCCGCCCAGTACTCGATCTCGTGATCGGAGTACGGAGCCTCCTCCTCCGCGCTGGGCGGCAGGACGACAAGCTCGGTGACCAGCACGCACCCGAGCACCTCCGGCGGCCATCCGATCCCCGCCAGCACCTCGTCGAGCCGTCCCACCGGCAGCGGTTCCTGCTCGACCGGGGTCAGTGACCCAGGCGGGGAGTCGCCGATGTGGGGGGCCAGCGCGGGTTCTCGCGCCAGCAGGTCGGCGGTGTCGGCCAGCGCGTAGACCTGGCTGGGCTGATCCCACCCGGAATCGGCGACGTGCCGCTCGACCTCGAGTACGACGGAGGTCAACTCCGTGATGTTCGGGCTGTTCACCGACCCATCCTCTCCGATCTCCCCAGAGCCCTTGGCGTAGGTTGCCGTACTAGCGCGGTACGCGCCCCGAATCACCGACGCACGGAGGAACCTGTGGCAACCACCAGTCGCCGCCCGGTGCTGACCCGCACCAAGGTGCTCGTGCCGGTGCTGCTTGTCATCGTCCTCGCGATCACGATCATCGCCGTCTTCACTCAGCTATACA
>NZ_CDWRCM010000159.1:0-3531 GCF_977927585.1 Frankia sp. CcWB2
ATGGGAGGAGGTTCCCGCAGTGGTCCACCTACGCCTCCGCAGGAACCGCTCACGCCAGATCATGGAGGACATCGTCGTCGAGCTGCGCTCGGCGTCCGAGCCGATCGCGGCGGAGGAAATCGCCGACAAGATCGGCCGATACCGGTCCACGGTCCAGCGGTACCTCCATGATCTCGATCAGGACGGCTACGTCGACCTCATCTTGGACCGCGGGTCCCGCGGGCGTCCCAAGCACCTTTACCAATGGCGCGACGAACCCTCGCCCCCGCCCCGCCCGAACCCCGGAATGGTGACAGTCTGATGCACGCGCTTGACCTCGCCACGCTCGTCCTGGCCAAGGGCGGCCATGACAACTTGAAGCAGGGCAGCTGCCTCCTGGAGGCGGTGTCATACCTCGCCGACGAGCCCTGGTCCGACCGCCCCGAGTGTGTCTCGCCCGTGCTCGGGGCTTTCGGCCGCATCCTGAACGATGTCCTGCCCAACAGCAAGCGGCAGAAGCTCAAGCCGTACATCCCGCAGCTCATGGGTACGGCCGCCGACGGACTGGACGAGGCGCGCGGGTGTCTGGCACTGGATTGGCTCGTCCGGGTGTGCACGCCGACCTGGCTACGCCTGGTCCCGGGGCCGACCGCGTATGCAGATCTGCTCGCCAACCACAGGCCGATCGCCAGCTTGGAGGATGTGGCGGCGATCGGTGACATCGTCCGCGATGCAGCGTCGCACGCTGCGCAAGCCCGGGCCGCCGCCCGGGAGGCCGCCTGGCCCGCTGTTCGGGATGCCGCCTGGGATGCCGCCTGGGTCGCCGCCTGCAACGCCGCTCGGGCCGTTCAGGAGGCCGCCTGGGCCGCCGCCCAGGAGGCCGCCGCCCGGGAGGCCGCTTGGGACGCCGTTCGGGACGCCGTTCGGGACGCCGCCTGGGACGCCGCGCGGCAGCGACTCACGCCCAGCGTCGCCGAGTTGCAGACGTCGGCGATCGCACTGTTCGGCCGCATGATCCGACCGAGGTGACCTCATGACCGGCCACCGTCACGACCGAGCGTCTCGCCGCCGCCATTCTCGCTGCCGAGGAGATCAGCGTTCCTCACGGTCAGCCCAGCAGGCGGAAAACCTCCACCTGGACCTCGACTAGGTTGTCACGTTCCACATGAGATGGACACGACCGGGCTGGGTGCCCTCTGTACCCGGGGACGGTAGTGGCAGGCCAGCACGACGACCTCCGCCCGCTCGAGGTCGATGATCTACAGTCGCCAGCGAAGTCGCTGCCCGTAACTACCCGTGAGGTTGTACGCCTACAGAATCTCCACCTACAGAATCTCCATGAGGATGCGGGGGCGGGGTAGGGGCGATCCGCTCACGCTCGCCAACATGTCGCTGCGGCTCACACGTACGTTCCTGGAGGCTCCTGCTGCTGTCCTTTACCCACGCGATGATCTGGGCCCGTGAGGTGAAACCGAGCTTGCCGAGAATGCGCTCGACGTGACCTTCCGCCGTGCGCTGGGCGATCACCAGGTAGCTCGCGATCTCCTTGTTGCTCAGGCCGCGGGCGACGAGGTCCGCCACCTGACGCTCCCGGAGAGTCAGGGGCACCTCCGGCTCGCCGGCGGGAACGACGGGGTGGGCGACAGGAGTCCCGGTGCCCTGGGTAGCCGCGGCGACGGCCTCGTCCAGGTCGAGTTCCGCGCCCTGCGCCAGGGCGCGTTCGAGCTTCCGTTGACCTAGGACGCGTCGCAGGGACGCCTCGCATCGGTGGTGGAACGGGGCGAGCCCGAAGGCGGCGATCGACGCCCCGGTCTCACGCCAGATCCGCCCGGCCGCGCCGAGCAGGACCGCGGACTCGTGGTGCCGGCCGGCCGAGGCCATGACCCACGCCTGCTGCTCCAGCGCGACAGCGATGCCGGCATGGTCGTGGAACGCGTATTTCAGGGAGATGGCCGCGGCATGGTGCTCCATCGCCTGCTCCAACTCGCCTAGCTGCCAGGCCGCCAGACCGAGGCCGCACAGAGCGAACGAGCGGAAGCAGTATTCACCGAAGCGCTCGGTCAACGCCACGCATTCCGCGAAGACGATCGCCGCCGCGTCCTGTTCCTCGCGGATTCCGTGGGCCAGCCCGAGATAGAGCAGTGATTGGGCGAGGCCGAACGGCTCGTCGAGGTCAGCGAACCGGCGGCGGGCGTCCTGACTGCGCTCCACCGCCGCCGGCCTGTCCCCGCTGATGGCGGCGAGCCTGCCCTCGACGCAGGCGATGCGTGCGAGCACCCGCTGGTCGTGCAGCCTAGCGGCCAGATCGCGAGCCTCGGCCAGCAGTGACGCCGCCGCGGTGATGTCGCCCTGGAGGGACGCGGCGTGGGCGGCCGATTGCAGACCGATGGCCCGGATCCCGTCCGGCTCCGTGGCCTTGCTCAGCCCCCGATCAAACCAGAAACGCGCCTCGCTGAGCAGCCCGATGGCGGCCCAGTATTGCCACAGGGCCACCATGATGGACAGAGCGGTCTCCGCCAGGCCCGGTGTAGTGAGGCAGAAGTCCAGCGCAACCCGTAGGTTCGCTTGCTCGCTCCGGATCCGCCTGATCCAGTCCAGTTGGGCCGGGCTGCACCACTGAGCGTCGGCGAGGGCCGCCATCCGGCGGTAGTAGGCGAGATGCCGACGGCGCACGTCCTGCTCCCGACCGGACTCGCGCAGGCGGTCCTGGCCGTACTGGCGAATGGTGTCCAGCATCCGGAACCGGACCGTCCCCTCGTCGTCGTCACGGACCAGAATCGACTTGTCAACCAGCCCGCTCAGCACGTCCAGCACGACTGCCGGCGGGCACCTGGCACCCCCCACCTGCTCAGCCGCCTCCAACGTGAACCCGTCGGCGAACACCGACAGGCACGCCCACATCTGCTGCTCGTCGGGATTGCA
This sequence comes from Frankia sp. CcWB2, assembly GCF_977927585.1. Taxonomy (NCBI): domain Bacteria; kingdom Bacillati; phylum Actinomycetota; class Actinomycetes; order Frankiales; family Frankiaceae; genus Frankia; species Frankia sp. CcWB2. The sequence goes on from NZ_CDWRCM010000159.1 coordinate 2,902, forward strand.
CAGGCCGAAGCTCCAGTCGATCAGCGCGCGCAGGGTCTGCTGGCGGCGGGGCCCGACTCTGTTGCCTCGCGTCAACAGGCTGTAGCGGTTGTCGAGCCGATCGAGGATCTGCTCCAGGGACAGCGTCCGGAGCCAAGCAGCCGCCAGTTCGATCGCCAGCGGGATGCCATCCAGGCGATGGCACAGCAACGCGACGGTCCGCCAGTTGCCCTCGTCGAGGCTGAATTCCCCGAGCACCGCTGCCGCGCGTTCCGCCAGCAGGCTCACCGCCTCGTACTGGACGAGCCCGCCAGCCAAGGCGGACTGGTCCGCGCCCGGGGCCGGCACCGGGGGCACCCTCAGCGGGGGCACCCCCAGCACCCGTTCCCCGGCCACCCCGAGCAGGTGGCGGCTGGTTGCGATGACCCGCAGGCCCGGGCCCGCGCGCAGCAGGGTGTCGACGAGCCGGGCACACGCGTCCACGAGGTGCTCGCAGTTGTCGAGCACGAGCAGGATCCTGCGCGGAGCAAGGTGCGCGGCGAGCGTCGCCGCGGTCCATCGCCCGGAGAGGCGCTGCAGGCCCATCGCCTCGGCGACCGCGTCGGCGACCAGTGACGGGTCGTCGAGGTCGGCCAACTCGGCGATCCAGAC
>NZ_CDWRCM010000159.1:3617-6669 GCF_977927585.1 Frankia sp. CcWB2
CCGTCGGGGAACGCGCGCTGCCGGTCCGCCGCGAGCCGAAGGGCGAGGCGGGTCTTCCCGACCCCCCCGGGCCCGGTCAGCGTGAGCAACCGGGCGCCGGACAGCAACCGCAATGCCTCTGCCAGCTCCCGTCTGCGACCGACGAAGCTGGTCAGTTCCGCCGGCAGGTTCGACCTTCCACGTCCGGACACATACAACACCGTCCCGCTACCTGCGGGGGGACACAACTGGGGCGGACAGGTAGTGAAACAGGTAGTTCTCCCGTCCCCGCACGCCGGTCCGTCGCTCAGGCTGTGCCAATGCCGAGAACGCAGACTGCACTGCCGGCAGCCTTGGGATGCCAGGCGCCGGAGCCGCGGCGACTGGCGCGGTACCCCAGCCTGATCATGGCGCTGCCCCCGCAGCCGACGTCAGCGCGGGCAGCCCGCCGGTTCGTGTGGGACGCACTGAGTGGAGGGAGATGTCCACCTCGTCGAGCCCACTGAGCTGCTGGTGAGCGAGCTGGCCAACACAAGCCCCTTGATATCGTCGATACCAGCCCTGTGCACTTATGACGAAGTAAATTTCATGCGAGACCAAGCATGCGAGACCAAGTGCGAAAATCCAGCCGGCAGACGAGGCCGACCCGCACCCCCCTGCAACTTCGACAAATCCCTGATTTGATGACCAACGAGAAAGCCCATTCAATGGGGGGCGTGCCGACGATTCGGCGGACGACCTCCGAAACTGATGTCGTGGTAGTCGGTGCCGGCATCGTAGGCCTGGCGAACGCCCTTCAGCTTGCCAAACGAGGCCTGCGAGTAACGCTGATCGACAACCTTCGCGACAAGAAACACAGCTACAAGGTCGGAGAGTCGTTCCTAGGCTTCACAAGTGCTTTTCTCCGCACTGTGGGCGAGCTGGACAAATTCATCACCGAGAAATCATTCGCGAAACTCGGTGTATGGTTCTCCCACGGCACGGAGAACAGATCAGACTTCCGCGACGCCACCGAGTGGGCCATCAATGCCGACCCGAATCCGCCGCACTATCTCTACGATCTTGCGCCCGACAAGAAGTGGTTCCGCTGCATGTTCCTCGACATGCAGATCGTCCGCCCCGAAGCGGAGGATGCGATGTGCGCGGCCGTCCGACGGCGTGCTGGAATAACTTTCGTCGACACCGCCCGAGTGAGCGACATACAGATCTCCCCGGGAGCGGACTGGCATCAGGTGGAATGGCTTAACGGCACAACCGGAAACAGTAACATCATCCGGGCGCGCTGGGGCGTCGACTGTTCTGGGCGCAACCGGTTGTTGGCCCGTGGCCGCGGACATGCCGCGGAGCGGCGGGAGCTGACTGACGGATTTCAGACGACGGCCGTCTGGGGCCAGTTCGAGGGCGTGACCGACGGTCTGTTCGGTGACGAGTGGACGCATACCTTCCCTAACGGCCGCAATACGCAACGCGACCTGTACACCGTACATTTGTGGGGGGGCGGTTACTGGATCTGGGTCATCCGGCTCTCGAAGGACCGGATCAGCGTCGGTGCGACTTTCGACCAGCGGTCGGCGCCACCCGGCCGAACTCCGCAGGAGCAGTTCTGGAATCTCATCCGGCGGCACCCCGTCCTCGACAAGGTAATCGCACCGGAGTCGCTCCTTGAGTTCCGGACCTACCGCAACGTCCAGCACTGGACCGACACGTTCGTCAGCCCGCAGCGATATGCAATGGTAGGCGACGCGGGCAGCATCATCGACGCCTACTACAGCCAGGGAATCGCGCTGGCCCTGGTGACCAGTTGGCATCTCGCCAACATTGTCCAGGACGACGTCCGCTCCGGGCACCTGGACCGGGCGTATATCGAGCGGGTGAACCGAGCCACTCGCCAGGACTGGCACATGCTGCGCGCGATGGTCCGTGAAAAGTACACTGCCGCGATCGCGGACCCTCGCTTCTTCGTGTTGTCCCACGTGCTCGACATGATGGTCTTCTGGTCGGTGGGCAGCACCCGTTCAGCGATCACCCGATGGCTCGTCGACACCGAGGGCGACACCACTCGGGAGACCCCGAAGCACCGCCGCGTCCGGCGGCGTCTCCAATCCACGCTGTTCTACTCCCGGGCCCCGCTGTGGCGGTGGTTGCCGCCGGAAACCGTGCATTGGATACAGAGCCGGCTACAGGCCAACCTCGCTGCCCGCGCACGCTGGCGGCTGGATCACGGTGTCAAGCTACCAACGGTCCGTAGCGTCCAGAACGTCACCGCGCCGCTGCCTAAGGGGACGTAATGAAGTAACAAATACGTGATCGAGAGCATCATCGCAGGTCACAGGCCTGTGGAGGGTTCGAAACGCGCAAGTTATTTCATTTCGACTCCTAAGCTGTGGTGGCTGGCGATCGGCGGGGACCGGGGACGAGATATTTCAGCTCATGACCTGGTGGAACCCGCGGAACTACGACCTGAGGGCACCGCGACCTGGTTGGACCGGTTACCCGTGCCGGCCAACACCCGATTGCGGTGGGTGATCCGGCTGCGGCCGTACGCCCTGCTCGCCGGATTCACCGCCGCCTATCTGTGGGACGGGGCGGACACGGCGGTCCGACGCCTACGCCTGCTTGTACGCCGCCCCAGCGACAGCGCGACGGCCAGCGAATTCGCTAACCGCGCGGCCTTACTGAGGAAGGATGAATGAAAGCCGTTACCACTGGGCGACCGATCGCCTACCTACATTTTGACTCGCAGCATGCGGAGTACCCACAGATCGTTACTACCCTGGCTGACTACGGTGTCACGGCAGTCGCGGTTCACCTCGACAACGTGCACGCCGTCGACTGGACAGCGTTCGATGGCGTGAACCTACGAATGTGCCGCGGCTTCCACGAGCGGCCCGACTTCCTTGACAAGATCCGGAAACTTTACCTGGAGCTGGACGGGAAGATTCACATTCTGAACTCGATGCGGGTGGCCGTCGGGACGCTCGACAAACGGCGGTACCTGTCAGAGCTCGAACAGGACGGCATCGCGGTGATCCCGACCCGGTGGGTTTCCCGGGGCGAGGACGTGACGATTGAC
>NZ_CDWRCM010000159.1:7086-10618 GCF_977927585.1 Frankia sp. CcWB2
GCTCATGGCCCAGACCGGATGGGACCATGCCGTCATCAAGCCAACCGTCTCGGCCGGCTCCTGGCGCACCTTCCGGGTCTCACGGAGCGGGCCGAGCACCTCAGCAACGCACTTCGTCCGGAACGGCCACAAAGCAACGTCGACGACGGGCCTGGCACCACGCCGCGACACGGAACCCGAGACTCTGCTCCGTGACCTGGTGTCCACTCATCACGTCTGTGTCCAGCCCTTTCTTTCATCGATCCTGACCCACGGGGAACTCTCCTTCGTCTTCCTAGACGGAAAGTTGAGCCACACGGTCCGCAAAAGAGTCGCCCGGGACGGCGGCTGGTGGGCACACGAACCGTTCGGCGGCCGGAACGAAGTGATCCAGCCGACACCAGCCGAGCGTGAATGGGCGTACGGTGTGTATGAAGCACTGGAAAACCGATACGGACCGTTGATCTTCGGCCGGGTTGACGGCTTGCGGGACGAACACCGTGTGCTGCGGCTACTGGCATGTGAGCTCGTCATCCCCCGTCTGCTCCTGACCGAGGGCAACGCCTACGACACGTACGCAAAAACCATCATGCGGGCGGTTGGCGGCTGACCCGATGATCTACCGAGAAACGCTCGCCGGCCCGGGGGGAGCAACGGTTATGTACGCAGCGCATCGGACCTACCCGCGGTTTACCTCGTCCTCCCACTCTCGCTCGTGCTCGGCGTCACCGTCGGTTTAGACGTCCGCCTGCCCTTCCCAGGAGTAGTGATGGTCAACGCATCCGGTCCGGTAGCCGCGCTGTCGTCCCATGTACTTCTCGTTTTCCTGCTCCAGATCGCCGTCCTGCTCGGGCTGGCTTATCTCCTCGGGCGGGCGGCAATGCGGCTGGGAATGCCGGCAGTGGTGGGTGCACTCCTCACCGGCGTGATCCTCGGGCCATCCCTGCTCGGCACGCTCACGCCTGGCTTCGCCGGCTGGCTGTTGCCCGCACGGGCCGACCAGTTCCATCTCCTCGACGCCGTCGGCCAGCTCGGCGTGATTCTGCTGGTCGGATTCATCGGCATAGAGATGGACATCCAGATGCTGCGGCGCCGGGGTCTGACCGCCGCCCGGGTCGGCCTCGCCGGGCTGCTGGTTCCGGTGGGCCTCGGCGTCTTGGCGGGTCTGCTGCTGCCCGGCTCTCTCGTCGCGGACGGCGCCCATCGGCTGGTGTTCGCGCTGTTCCTCGGCGTCGCGCTCGGGGTCAGCGCGATCCCGGTAGCCGCGAAGATCCTCATCGACATGAACCTGCTGGACCGCAACGTCGGCCAGCTCACCCTGGCCGCGGCCGCAGTCGACGACGTGGCCGGGTGGTCCGCACTCTCCATGATGTCGGCGATAGCGACCACGGGCGTGCGTGGCAGTGACATCGCCGTGCCGGTGGTCAGCGTGCTCGGCGCCGTGCTGGCCGCCCTGGTAGCCGGTCCTCCGACGGTCCGAAGGGCACTTCGATACGCCAGCACGGCGCGCCACGGCGGTGGCCACATCGTGGCCATCACCGTACTGATCCTGGCCGCGGCGGCGGCCACGGAGGCGCTGAGACTCGAGGCGGTCTTCGGCGCGTTCATCGCCGGCATCGTCATCGGTTCCAGCCGGGGTTTCGCTCCCGACCGGGTCGCGCCGCTGCGGACGGTGGTGCTCACCGTGCTGGCGCCGATCTTCTTCGCCACCGCCGGGCTACGGGTCGATCTCGGCAAGCTCACCGACCTGTCGGTCCTCGCCGCCGGCCTGGTGGTCCTGCTGCTTGCCGTCGCAGGCAAGTTCGCCGGTGCCTACCTCGGCGCCCGGGCCAGCCGGCTCGGCCACTGGGAGGCCCTCGCGCTCGGCGCCGGGCTCAACGCCCGCGGGGTCATCGGCCTGGTCGTCGCCGGAGTGGGGCTGCGCCTCGGCGTGTTGAACACGGCAGCTTACACGGTGGTGGTTCTCGTGGCGCTCGTCACCACCATGATGACCCCGCCGATCCTGCACCTCACGATGCAACGGGTGGAGCACAGCGCAGCGCAGACGAGACACTACGGCGGCTGGACCCCACCAGCGACACCGAAAGCGCACATTCCGCTGCCCGACGCTAGCGCTGGCCTTGCCGTCAAACACCCGTATCCTACAAAAGGTTGTTTCGTAACTCGGTCGGATGTGGTGTAGGTGGGGCGAGGATGTTCTCGACCCGCGCGACCCGACCGGGTCACTCCCGCTCGTCAGCCCGTCGGGAAGACCACGGACAGGTCAACGGCTGCAGGATTGGCTCTTCGGGATCGCCCTGTCACCCTGCCTCTACCTGCCCAGGGGTACGAATCCCCTAGGCCACCGACCTAAAAAGCTGTTTTAGAATTACCCCGGTCCCGTATCCCAACCCGATAAAGCAAGCTGTCGACCGGTTGGCACGCCGAGCGCCGGAGTCCGATCCCTGGCGCTCGGCGCGCGTCCGAGGTCAAGACAAGATTTAAAACAGGTTCTTAGAATTTTCCGCCGGGAGGGGTGGGGACCGCCGTCTGGGCCAGGCCATTCGTAACGTGGCCGATGACCCCGGCCGGCGCCGGCCGGGGTGTCGCGCCTTGCAAACTCTCGGTACTGGACCGCGGCACGGGCACGGCGCCGCCGTTGTCCTGCTTGTAGTTCTGGCCGCAGCCACTGAGGAACAGAGCCGATGGAATGACGAGGGCGCCAAGCACCGTCACCATGGCTCGACGGTCACGGTGTCTCGGTGTCCGGGGCCGCCGGGATCGGAAGGAATATATGGTGTCCATAATGATTCAGTAGTCTACTGCCCTATGCGCAACTTTTCCACCTACCCGAGAGGTCGGGTTTTCCACCTACCCGAGAGGCCGGGAAGATCCTGAAGCGTCCGCCCGTTGGTCACAGCCATATCTCCGGCGGGTGAACCAGCCCGCTTCTTCCAAACCTTGCGGGCGTCCTTGACAGTCAGGCGCGAGAGCCCGTTCTGAATCTTGAAGCCATGTGCTCTGTGTGCTCTGTGTATTCGAGCAGGAGGTTCTTCGCGCGCCAGGCAGCGTCGATCTCGAAGGCGGCCTCGCCGCCGAGGGTTGCCAGGGTGGTCAGGATCCGGTTGCGGCCGGCCGGGGTGAGCGTCCGCGGGGCCCCGGACGAGAAGTCCTTTGATCGTGTACTCGGGGTCGGTAGCGCGGCCGCGGCGGCCGCGGATCCGGTGGGTGGCCCTCCGGCGGACATCACCGACCGCCTTGTTGGCGAGGTGGGACCGACCCGGGGCGCGGTACTGGTGTTTCCACCGACCCGTCTCCCCGGGCCGTCCCCCGAACCCGGCGTACCCATTACTGGGCACCGGGCCCTCCACACGTTTACGCGCCGGTCATACCGTGGCCTGTTGCGTGCTGTCAGACCACCGGTGCTGACCTGATCCTCACCAAGGATCCCAGCCTTCAGAAACGCCTTCACCAGCGTGGGCACGCGCCTGTCAGTGACCCTTTTCTGCAGCCGGCCCATGACGACCGAGTGCGAGATGTTGTCGAAACAGACCTCGATGTTCCCCTCGAACAT
>NZ_CDWRCM010000160.1:0-3078 GCF_977927585.1 Frankia sp. CcWB2
AGCAGAACGTGGTCCCGATCGGCGCCAACCGGCATGAGGCCGGGCGGGATCCGGTGACCGGGCGTGTCGGACGGGCCCGGGCCGTCGGCGGCGATCCCCGGCGGTGGGGGATCCGCCGCGCCACCCGAGGAGATCACCGTGTCGTCCCCGGCGCCCGAGCCGTGCAGCGCGGAGCCGTCCGGGCCGCTGAGCACCGTCGCCGCGACCGTCACGCCGTCCGCCTCCGGCACGCCTCGGACCCCGGCCGGACCCACTGTGCCCGCGAACCCCCTCGGCCCGGACAGCCCCCTCGGCCCGGACAGGAAGGGCGGCCGCGAGACCAGGTCCGCGGCGTCCGGCGGCCGGATCACCGCGGTGACGTCGGAGGGCTCCTGGGCGGAAGGTTCCTCGGCGTCACCGGCATCGCCCGACGCGCCGGAACCGCCGGCGGCCACCGCCCCGACGGCTCCGAAAGCTCCGGGCACACCCGGAACACCGACCGCGCCGAGAACACCCGGAACACCTGGAACACCGGGTGCGCTCCCGGCACCGACGGCGCCGAACCGGTCAGCGAGGTCGGCGGCGAGCAGCGCCGCGCCCATCGCCACATCCGCGTCCGAACCGTGGTCGATCCGGCCGATCCCGCTGAAGGTCTCCCGCAGCCGGCGGGCCACCAACGGAAGGTGGGAGATCCCGCCGGACAACAGGATCCGGGACAGCTCGGCGGAGGTCACCGGCACCGAGCGGAGCGCCCGGCGGAAGGTCATGATCGTGTCATCGACGATCGGGCCGATGAGAGTCTCCAGCTCCGCCCGGCTCAGCGTGACGAAGGTATCGACTCCGGGAAGGGAGACCGGAACGTCGACCTCGTCCTCACCGGAAAGGATCTCCTTCGCCTGCGCGCACTCCCGCCGCAGCCTGCCGAGCGCGGTCCGGATCATCGGGTCGGAACGGTCAAGCGCCGCACGCTCGACACTCGCGCCGGTCAGCACCCGGTCGACCAGGAGCTCGTCGAGCTCGAGGCCGGCGCCGTGGCGCAGACCCGCGGCCAAGCCGAGCAGCTGGAACCCGAACGGCGAGAAGGACAGGATCCCCGTGTCGAGGAAGCCGGCGCCGAAGTCGTACCATCCGACCAACTCAACGGTCTGGGTCGAGGAGCCGTGAGACAGCAGGGTTCCGATCGCGTCGGCGGCCGGGAACGCCGCGACGGGCACCGTGACATCGGAGAGCTGGCTCACGGCGTCCGCGAACACCTCGCGCCGGGCCGCCGACCAGAACGTCGGGAACGTCACGACGACCTGGTCCGGCTCCGACCCGAGCTGCTCGGTGGCGGCCGTGACGACGTAGGTCACCAACCGGGCGATCAGTCCCTCCCGGCTGTAGGCGGCACCCCCGAGCAGAACGGGACCGCTGTCCCCGAGCCGGCGCAGGAGGTCGGTCGCGGCACGCTCGGGGTCGACCAGCGACCGGCGGTCCGCCGCGCGGGCGAACTGCAGGCCACCGGCCGGGGCGGCGTAGACCACCGACGGCAGGCGACGCTGGCCGCTCAGTTCGAGCACGCGGGGCCAGCCTCCGTCCGCCACCCCGACGATCGTGTTCGCGGATCCGAGGTCGATACCCAGCTGATAGCTCACCGCGTCTCCCGAAACCTACGCGATCATCACGGCGACCGGAGCCACGGTACTCCGCTCGGCCGCCGGAGATCCTTCCACTCCCGTTACCACGATCATCGTGGACGTTTGACCAGGCAATATTTGTGTCCGAGAGCGGACAAAATATTTCCGGCTCCCGTTGAGCCGGTGAGCAGGTCACTGAGTCGCCGAACGGTGCCGGACGGTGCCGGGCCCCGGCCCGACCGGCCTGCCGCGGGTCCGACGGTGCCATGACGCTGGGCCCGCCAGGACCGGCCGATGCGCCGTGCCGGACACCTCGCGTCCGGAACTCCATGATCCAGCATCCTGTGATCGCGGCACCCTGTGATCGTCAACACCTCCTACCCGGATAGGCGAGGACACCGAGCAGGACACGGCGGGGTGGAGCCCTGGATCCGGCGGCTCTCGGGGATCTCCGACCAGCCGAGATCTACTCCTTACCCGGGGGCCGGCGAGGCCGGTCCCAATCAGGTCGGCAGATGCCGGACGAACATGCCGACCAGAATCTTCCCATCGGTCCGGGAGTCGCCGGGGAAGAAGTGAATACGATTCCGATGCGGTTCGAGTTTTGAATGCCATTCACACCGGACGGAGAAACCCCGGAATATGACGTCACGTCTGCGCATCAGAGTAGCAGATCCCCGAGTCCTACCCTCGATACTGACGGCTATCCCCAGGCGCGCGGAAATCTGCGCGGAGGAACCATTCTCGGCAATGAACAAATCGGAAAACCGATCATTTAATGCGGCAAGATGAAGAACAGCAGTATCTCTCAGGGAGTAGCCGCCATCAAATTTTCGAAAGGTTAGGCCGTCGGCGAAAAGGAGTCGAGGAAAAGCTTTCTCCGCGTGCACGAAGAAAATCTCCTCGGCTATGTCCTCCAGCTTGAAGAGAGACCGGTAGAAGAACCTGAGATGCTCGTCCCCGTCGATGAAGACCAACGTGGCGCCGTCCTCCTTCGGGGACGTAATGAAGTAACAAATACGTGATCGAGAGCATCATCGCAGGTCACAGGCCCGTGGAGGGTTCGAAACGCGCAAGTTATTTCATTTCAACTCCTTCGCAATGACCAGCCGAGGTCCCGCCAACCCACGCCACCGCATCGTCAGGACCGCCACATTCCTGCCCATCCCGACCAGCTGAACGGCACGCTCCACTCCGAGACCGTGGTTCAGAGAGCCGTCGATGGGGACGTAATGAAGTAACAAATACGTGATCGAGAGCATCATCGCAGGTCACAGGCCCGTGGAGGGTTCGAAACGCGCAAGTTATTTCATTTCAACTCCTTGGACAACTGTACTCTTACCTGCATTGTTCAGGCCGGTTAGCACGGTGAGAGACCTGAAATCAAGGCTCAGGTCGGCGAACGCCTTGAAGTTTCTGACCCGAAGCCGCTCGATCATTCGACACCTGAGGCAACGACGCTTCGAGTAATCGCGAACCGGTT
>NZ_CDWRCM010000160.1:3190-3999 GCF_977927585.1 Frankia sp. CcWB2
CTGGACTCGCATCCGATCTCCCGTCGAGGCCGTGACGGCGGTGATATAGATGGAATCTGACTTCATCAGGCTCCGAGCCTTCCGTCTAATTCCCTGCGCTACGGAAGCCGACTTTATCCGTCCGATCCGCGCCAGCTCGACCGTCCAGCTCTCAAAGAGAGCACGATTGAGGAGTCGAAATGAAATAACTTGCGCGTTTCGAACCCTCCACAGGCCTGTGACCTGCGATGATGCTCTCGATCGCGTATTTGTTACTTCATTACGTCCCCACAGAAGCGAAGCACCACCTCACGATCGATCATCCGCCGCTGCCTGCCCAGTGCCCCGGCGGTGGCGATCGAGAATTCCGGGAGAGCGGTCAAATCGCGAAGGAAATCACGGCTACGCTTCTTGCTCATACAGTGCCGAATTTCCTGGGCATTCAGCGGCGTACCACCCGTGTTAATCCGGCGGAAGATATCGTACATGACGGGCCGCGGCGTCGAGGGATCGATGACGTTCGCGACAATCTGAGTGTTGTTAAGGCGACGACGCCAAAGCGCGGGAAGATCCTCGAATCTCTTCCCGATCACATCCCTGATGTACTCCAGTCCCTCCAGGGAGAAACCCCCGGCGCCCTCCCGTCCACCCCGGACGAAATCGTAGACGGTGGTCAGCCGCTGGACGCCGTCGACCACTCGCAACGTCCCGTCCTTGTCCTCCGCGAAATAAAAGGCAGGCAGCGGGATCTGGAGCAGAACAGACTCAATGAGCTGTGCCTTCTGAACCGGCTTCCATACCTTCAGACGCTGAAAATCCGGCGCCAGGTC
>NZ_CDWRCM010000160.1:4487-8312 GCF_977927585.1 Frankia sp. CcWB2
CCCCGGTGGGCGTCCCGGCGGATGTGGTCCATCGCGGATCGTCGGCCGGTCAGGCTACTCCAGTCTGGCTCAGTGCCCGGGGTCGGAGGGTGCCGCAGCGTCGGAGGGTGCCGCAGCGTCGGAGGGTGCCGCAGCGTCGGAGGGTGCCGCGGCCCGGCCCTCGTGGGCGGCCAAGCCGTCATGCGCGGCGAGGCCGTCATGCGCGGCGAGGATGGCGTCGGCGGCCAGGCTCGGGGGGAGGGTGCCGTCGCGGACCCGCCGTTCAAGGTCCGGAGTGATCTCGCGGACCCCCGGATCGGCCCGCAGGCCAGCGAGCAGCCGATCGTGGACCATCGCCCACATCCAGTCGACCTGCTGGCGGCGCCGGCGGGCGGCGAGTTCGCCGGAGGCGTCGAGGGTGTCCTGATGCTTGACGATCTGCGCCCAGATGGTGTCCAGCCCCGTCCGCTCCACCGCGCTGCACGTCAGCACCGGGGTGTTCCAGTCCCGGGGACCGGCGGAGCCCTGCAGCAGCCGCAGCGCGCCGGCGAGTTCCCGGGCGGCACGGCGGGCGTCGAGCTCGTGCGGCCCGTCGGCCTTGTTCACCGCGATGACGTCGGCGAGCTCCAGCACCCCCTTCTTGATGCCCTGGAGCTGATCCCCCGTCCGGGCCAGGGTCAGGAACAGGAAGGTGTCGACCATGTCGGCGACGGTCGTCTCCGACTGGCCGACGCCGACCGTCTCGACCAGGACGACGTCGTAGCCCGCCGCCTCCATGACGACCATCGCCTCGCGGGTCGCCTTGGCGACGCCACCGAGCGTCCCCGCGGTGGGCGAGGGCCGGATGAACGCCGCCGGATCGGTGGACAACGCCGCCATCCGGGTCTTGTCCCCCAGGATGCTGCCGCCGGTACGCGTCGAGGAGGGGTCGACGGCGAGCACCGCCACCTGGTGCCCCTTCCCGGTGAGCATGGTGCCCAGCGCGTCGATGAACGTCGACTTGCCCACCCCGGGCACCCCGGTGATGCCGATCCGACGGGCCTTGCCCGCGTGCGGCAGCAACGTCACCAGCAGCCGCTGCGCGAGCTCCTGGTGGTCGGGCCTGGTGGACTCGACGAGGGTGATGGCCCGCGCGATCCAGGTCCGCGACGAGGCCAGCACCCCGTCGGCGTACTCGCCCGGATCGATCGGTCGTCGGGTCACCATGCCGGATAGCATGCCGGATCTGCCGTCACTCGGGCGGGTCAGGCCGCGGGGTGAGCGGGATGAGCGGGATGAGCGAGCTGGGCCGACAGGGCCGCGAGCAGGTCCAGCGCGGCGTCGGCGATGACCGTGCCGGGCGGGAAGATCGCGGCGGCGCCCGCGGCCCGCAGCTCGTCGAAGTCGCCGGGGGGGATGACCCCGCCGACCACGATGAGGATGTCGGGCCGGTCGAGCGCGGCAAGCTCCTCGCGCAGCGCGGGCACCAGGGTGAGGTGGCCGGCGGCCAGCGATGACACCCCGATGATCTGCACGTCGGCCTCGACGGCCTGGCGGGCGACCTCGGCCGGGGTCTGGAACAGCGGGCCGACGTCCACGTCGAAGCCGAGGTCGGCGAACGCGGTGGCGATCACCTTCTGGCCGCGGTCGTGACCGTCCTGGCCCATCTTCGCGACCAGGATCCGGGGCCGGCGACCCTCGGCACGTTCGAAGGCGGCGGCGGCCTCGCGGGCGGCGACGATGTTGCCGGCAGGTCCCGCCTCGTCCCGGTACACCCCGGAAATGGTACGGATCTGGCCCGCGTGACGCCCGTAGACCTTCTCCAGCGCGTCGGAGATCTCCCCGACCGTCGCCTGCGCCCGGGCCGCGTCGACGGCGAGCGCCAGCAGGTTCTGCTCCAGCCCGGGACCGCGGCGCCCATCGCGGGCCGCGTCGGCCGCCGCGGTCAGGGCGTGCAGCGCCGCCTCCACCGCGGCCGGGTCACGGTCGGCGCGCAGCCGGCGCAGCTTCTCGATCTGCTCGGCGCGCACCGCCGAGTTGTCGACCTTGAGCACCTCGATGGCCTCGTCCGCGTCGACGCGGTACTTGTTCACCCCGATCAGCGGCTGGCGGCCGGAGTCGATGCGGGCCTGGGTGCGGGCGGCGGCCTCCTCGATGCGCATCTTCGGGATCCCGGCGTCGATGGCCTGCGCCATGCCGCCCGAGGCCTCGACCTCGTCGATGTGCTCCCAGGCCCGGCGGGCCAGGTCGTGGGTGAGCCGCTCGACGTAGTAGCTGCCGCCCCACGGGTCGATCACCCGGGTGGTGCCGGACTCCTGCTGGAGCAGCAGCTGGGTGTTGCGGGCAATGCGGGCCGAGAAGTCCGTCGGCAGGGCCAGCGCCTCGTCGAGGGCGTTGGTGTGCAGCGACTGGGTGTGCCCCTGGGTGGCGGCCATCGCCTCCACGCAGGTGCGCACCACGTTGTTGAACACGTCCTGGGCAGTCAGCGACCAGCCCGAGGTCTGCGAGTGGGTCCGCAGCGACAGCGACTTGGCGCTCTTCGGGGTGAACTGGTTGACCAGCCGCGACCACAGCAGCCGGGCCGCGCGCAGCTTGGCGACCTCCATGAAGAAGTTCATGCCGATCGCCCAGAAGAACGACAGCCTTGGTGCGAACGCGTCGATATCCAGCCCCGCGCCCAGCCCCGCCCGGATGTACTCGACCCCGTCGGCCAGGGTGTAGGCCAGTTCCAGGTCGGCCGTCGCCCCGGCCTCCTGCATGTGGTAGCCGGAGATCGAGATCGAGTTGAACCGCGGCATCCGCTGCGAGGTGAACGAGAAGATGTCCGAGATGATCTGCATCGACGGCTGCGGCGGGTAGATGTAGGTGTTGCGGACCATGAACTCCTTGAGGATGTCGTTCTGGATGGTCCCGGCGAGCTGCCCCGGGGCCACCCCCTGCTCCTCGGCCGCGACGATGTAGAGCGCCAGCACCGGCAGCACGGCGCCGTTCATGGTCATCGACACGCTCATCTTGTCCAGCGGGATACCGTCGAACAGCTGGCGCATGTCGAGGATGGAGTCGATGGCGACGCCGGCCATGCCGACGTCGCCGGTGACCCGCGGGTGGTCGCTGTCGTAGCCGCGGTGGGTCGGCAGGTCGAAGGCGACCGACAGGCCCTTCTGCCCGGCGGCGAGGTTGCGCCGGTAGAAGGCGTTCGACGCGGCGGCGGTGGAGAACCCGGCATACTGGCGGATGGTCCACGGCTGGGTGACGTACATCGCCGGGTACGGGCCGCGCAGGAAGGGCGCGATCCCCGGGTAGGTGCCCAGGAAGTCCAGGCCCGCGGTGTCGGCGGCAGTGTAGAGCGGCTTCACCGCGATGCCCTCGGGGGTATCCCAGGTCAGCGCGTCGGCGTCCTTACCGGTCGCCGCCTCCAAGGCGGCCCGCCACTCACCTTCCGCCGCGTCCGCCCCGGCCGGCGTGGTGCCCAGCTCCACCGCGGAGAAGTCCGGGATCATCGGGGCACGTTGCGAGCTGTCCGTGGACATCAGGCCACCCCAACCTCGGCGAGCGTCGCCCGCAGCACGGCGACGGCATTGCATCCAGTGAACACGTAGCCGTCGATGCCCGCGGCGGCATCGGTCTGCGCGCGCGCACCGGCCTGGCCCGCGAGCCACACCCGGCTCGCCCCGACGGCCCGCAGCGCCTCGGCGACCGGCCCGGCGTGCTCGGCGTACACCTTGTCGGCCGAGCACAGGCAGGCCACGGTGGCCCCGGAGGCGCTGAACGCCGCCGCGATCGACGCCGGGTCCGTGCCCGGGCCGGACGTCGGAGTCTCGAACCCGCCCGCCTGGAACAGGTTGGCGGCGAAGGTGGCGCGCGCGG
>NZ_CDWRCM010000160.1:8651-10892 GCF_977927585.1 Frankia sp. CcWB2
TCGAGGCCGCCGCGCTGCCCAGGGTGGCCAGGAAGACCACGGGCCGGCCGCCCGTCGCCGCCAGGTGCGCGTCGGAACGGGCGCGCAGCTCCTCGAAGGTGAGGTCGTAGGTGAGCTCCGGCAGCCCGGCGCCCACCGCCGTGGCGGCCTCCCCGCCGACGCCGGCGGGGCTCGCGGCGGGCACGGGGCTCACGGCGGGCACGGGGTGCCGCTCGGGGAGGTTCTCGCCCAGGTTCGGGAACTCGCTCACCCCGGTGATCGGTTCCCGCCGGTGGGCGATCGCGTCGGAGCGCGTCGCCCAGGTGGCCGCGATCCGCTCGGCGACGAGCCCGGACCGCAGGCCGGCGACGATCCCGCCGGCCCGCTCGATCTCGGTGAACCAGGCCCAGGCCGCCTCGGCGAGCTCGGCGGTGAGTGACTCGACGTACCAGGAGCCGCCGGCCGGGTCGGTCACCCGGATCAGGCTCGACTCCTCCTGCAGGAGGGTCTGGGTGTTGCGGGCGATCCGGCGGGAGAAGTCGTCGGGCCGGCCGAGGCGCGTGTCGAACGGCAGGACGGTGACCGCGTCGGCGCCGCCGACACCGGCGCCGAAGCAGGCCAGCGTCGTGCGCAGCATGTTCACCCAGGGATCCCGGCGGGTCATCATCGCCGCCGAGGTGACCGCGTGCTGGCGCTGGGCCCGGTCGGCCGGCTCGGCGCCGCACACCTCGGCGACCCGTGACCACAACCGGCGGGCGGCCCGCAGCTTCGCGATCGAGGAGAACTGATCGGCGGTGACCGCGTAGCGAAACTCGATCTGGGCGAGCGCCTCGGCAAGGCTCAGGCCGGCCCCGGTGAGCTCCCGCAGGTAGGCGACGCCGGTGGCCAGTGACGCCCCGAGTTCCTCGGCGTCACTGCCACCCGCGCGGTGGTAGGGCTGGGCGTCGACGACGAAGGCGCGGATCCCGGGGAACTCCCGCACGCACCGGCCGGCGAGCGACACCGCCTCGGCGAGGCCCACCGGGCCGTCGGCCGGCAAGCCGGTCCGCGCGGCCAGACCGATCGGGTCGGCGCCGAGGCTGCCCGTGAGCTGCGAACCGGGCAGGCCGCGGGCGGCGGCGAGGCCGAAGAACTCCTCGGCGGCCGAGGCGGTGAGCTCCCCCGCGTCCAGCACGATCGGCGCGAGGTCGAGGTAGACCTCGCGCAGCACCGCGCCGAGCCCGCCGATCGGCAGACCGGCGGGCCCCAGCCGCAGCCAGAGCGAGGTAGCGCCGTTCTCCAGATCGGCGAGGACCGCCTCGGCGACGAGCGTGGCATCGGGGTTGTCATGCAGCGCGCGGACATCCCAGCCGCCGGTGCCCGCGCCCTGCGCCCGCCCACCCCGCACGAACGGGGCGAGCCCCGGCAGGCCCACCCCGCCGGCGGGGGCGTTCTCGGCGGTGTAGAGCGGACGGATCCGCGGACCGTCATAGGTCCGCGTGGCCAACAGCTCCTCGACTTCGCCGGGAGTAGTCGCCTCGGTCGCCACGCCAGACTTGCGCAGCACCTGCAGGACGAGCGTCTGCCAATCGGCGCGCGTCGCCTCCGGAAAGTCTGCCGCCAGCGACAACCCGGCCGATGGAACGCTCATGTTCCGGATCGTAGGCCCGGGGGGCCCAGGCGGCCTGGAATGTACTTCCCGTCACAACACCTTGCGCGCGTTTCGCCGGATCGTGTCCCTGCTCACGATGCCCGCAGCCGCTCAGCCACCGCGGCTGTGCCGGCGGCGGACGCCTCAGCGGCCACTCTGGACGCCTCGGCCCGCTCGGCCGCCCGCGCCGCCAGGACCCGGGTCACCGCCGAGACGACCCGCTCCGGATGCCAGGTCACGTCGGCCACGCTGAACCGCAGCACCGTCCAGCGCAACGCGGCGAGGATGTTGCCGCGGTGACGGTCCTGGTAGATCATCGCCGGCGGGCTGGTGGCCGAGAAGGTGTCCGCCTCCACGTCGAGTCGCTGCGCCGGCCAGGCAAGATCCAGCCGGGTGATGATCTGACCGGTCCCGTCCCTGACCGGCCACTGCAATTCCACGGGCGCGAGCCCGTTGTCGGCCAGCAGCAGCCGCAGCCGGGTCTCCAGGGGGTTCTCGGCCCGGCCGTCGGCCAGCGACCACCAGTCGGTCGTCTGCCGGAAACCGCGCCGCCCCTCGGCGGCCGCCCGCGCCCGCGCCACGCCGGCATTAGGGCCTGTTTGGAAATTTCATCGGCGCAGCCATTTGTTGAT
>NZ_CDWRCM010000161.1:0-1783 GCF_977927585.1 Frankia sp. CcWB2
ACTAAAGCAGGTGAATGTTTACCCTCTCGCCTCGTGGGAAACCTCCGCGGCGGAGCTGGAAGCCAGATTTATGACCGTCTACCACAACGCCCCGAGGACTACCACAATGCCCCAAGGAACACCAGTGATTCGTCTCCCCTACTGGGACGGTTCCGCAAGCAGCACGGTCGCGAACCGCGATGCAACGGGCCATCGTGAGGCAACGGGCCATGAGGCAACGGATCGTGAGGCCGTCGCGGCAGGTGAGAGTGCATGCCGATGTGCGGGGTAGGCCGGTGGGGTCTGCGGATCGCCGGCCGGAACCGAGTCCACCCCGGTCCGGGACGACCCGCGCGGGCCCGGGATCGGTACCGCGACGGATGAAGGGAGCGGTGCGATGGCGACCATGCTGACCGTCGCGGAACGTCACGACGCGCTCGTCCGGGCGCTGGACCTCTTCGACGCGCAGGTGCGGGCGGTGCCGCCCGGCGGGTGGGATGCGCCCACGCCCTGCCGGGATTGGAACGTCCGCGCGCTCGTCAACCACCTCACCGTGGAGCAGCTATGGGTGCCGCCGCTGCTGGCCGGCCTCACCATGGCTGACATCGGCCCCCGGTTCGACGGCGATCAGCTCGGGGCGGATCCCGTGGCGAGCTGGCCGGCGGCGGCCCGTGGGGCACGGGACGCCTGGAACCGCCCGGGAGCCTGGGCGTCGGTGCCGGTCCTCTCCTTCGGCCCCACGCCGGCGAGCGAGTACGCCTTCCAGTTGACCGCCGATCTACTGATCCACGGCTGGGATCTGGCGCGGGCGATCGACATGCACGGCCGGCGGGCCGGTGACACCTCGTCGGCGGCGGGCGTCGGGTCCGACCGGGACCTCGTGCACCGGGTCCACGAGCACTTGGCGTCGCAGATCGACGCTTGGCGGGCGGCCGGCATCTTCGCCCGCCCGGTGCCGGTCCCGGATGACGCCGACGAGTGGACGAGGCTGCTGACCCTCACCGGCCGCTCGCCCGACTGGCGGCCCGGATCCGGCGGATAGCTCGGCACAACGGATATCAGCACAACGGGTAGATGAGGATGGGGGCGCCCGACCCGCCGGGTGCGGAGGTAGCCGGGGCCGCGCAGCTGTGTTGCGGGCTCGGTGCCGTGGGTGTAGACGGGCCCTCGCCACTTGGCACCGGGCTTGGCACCGGGCTTGGCACCGGGCTTGGCACCGGGTGTTTCGCCCCGCCCGCATCCGTCGGTGCCGGTGACACGGTGGCCGGCGAAGGCCCGCTCTTCGGGGAGGGGCCCACCGTGAGTGGCGAGGGATCCGTGAGTGACGAGGGATCCGAGCCGCCGCCGATGCCCAGCCTGCCGATCGCTGCCGGCAGCGAGCCGTCCTTGGCGACGGGGACCTCGGCCGCTGCCGCGGCGCCCTCGGCGCGTCCCCAGCTCACCCGTAACCCGGACGTCGCGATCAGACCGCCGACGGCGAACGCGGCCACGGCGCTCACAACGACGAGCAGGGCCAGGAGCAGCCGCACGGTGCGACGGTCACCGGAATCCACCGGAAAGCTCACGACCGTCTCCGACCGTCCGGCGTATCGATACCTGGAGTGAATACCCGTGAGCACAACTGTAGGCGTCGGTATCCGACGGCGGCCACGGAATCCCTCCGCATTGGGTGACCGTAGCTGATCGCGACGGGCTCCGCGGGGCAGCGGCACGCCGGATGGGAGTCGGATCTTGGGCCGAGGGGCCGCCCGGGTCCCGCCGGGCTCAGGAGCTCAGGACGCCGGCTTCCGTCCCGCCACTCGGT
>NZ_CDWRCM010000161.1:1875-5410 GCF_977927585.1 Frankia sp. CcWB2
CCCGCCACTCGGTCCCGCCTCCCGCTCGGCCAGCAGCACCGCGAGGTCGTCCTGCAGCCTGCCGTCCACATGGGCGCGCAGAGCCCCGGTGAGACGGTCGAGTGCGTCGTCCTGGCTGCCGCCCCGCAGCAGGTCCAGATGATCGTCCAGGGGGAAGAACCGCCCCCGGCCGTCCCGGACCTCGGTGAGACCGTCGGTGAACAGCAGCATCCGATCGCCGACCGCCCAGCTCGCCGTCGTGACGGAGAATCGCTCGGCCAGCCCGAGTGGCGGACTGGGCGACTTCAGTTCCAGCGTGGTGCACTCGTCCGCCGAGACCAGCCGCGGCGGGTGATGCCCGGCCGAGCACAGGCCCAGCCGACCGTCCGGGTGGATGTCGACGATGAGCGCCGTCACGAAGTCCTCGGGTTCGGCCTCCCGACCCACCGCGCGGGCGCAGGCGGCGGCCACCTGTTCCGGGTCGAGCCAGGTCACCGCCGCCTCGCGGAAGGCGCCGAGCACTATCGAGGCCAGCCGGACCGCCGGCAGGCCCTTGCCGCGGACATCACCGATGATCATCCGGATGCTCTGCGAGGTGGAGACGACCTCGTAGAGATCGCCACCCACCGACGGCTCCTGGGCGGCGGAGAGGTACCGAGCCGCGAAACCGGCCCCGTTGAGCCGGCTTGGGACCGCCGGTAGCAGTGCCTGCTGCGCGACCTCGGCAACCGCTTTGACCTGGTGCAGTTGTGAGCGTTGCCGCTCCCGGTGCGCGCAGATGTAGACGGCGATCACGGCCTGGAGGGCGACCAGCGTAGTCGCGGCGAGATGCGGACCGGTCCCGAACCAATGATCCCAGAACCCGGAGAGGAGTGCCGTGATCACTGTCAGCGATCCGACCGCGGCGGTGACTCGGGGTGGACTGGTCGCCGCGATGATCAGTGGCCCGAGACCGAAGTACCCGACCAGGATCAGGCCGGGCGTCGCGTCGAGGACGATGACCGTGACGAGGACGAGCGTTCCGGCGATGAGGGGACGGACATCCTCCACCCCGCGGAGCCTGCTGAGTCTGCCCAGTCCGCCGGGTCCGCCAGCGCCTGAACGACGTCTTCGCATGGGTCATTGTCCCGGCCGGATCGGGGTTCCGTAAGAGGCCCTCGCATTTCGGCTATTCGGTAACACCCCGCTACCCGTAAGGTCAGGTTGGTCCGTGGACCAGGTCGGCCTGTGGGCCAGGTCGGGTCGGGTGCCCGTCGGGTCAGATCGTCAGATCGCGTGGGCCGAGCGTTCTCCCGGCTGATGGAGGTGCCATCGCTCGCCGTCCTCCAGCTGCGCCGCGAGGGAGATCAGCAAGGTCTCGCTGTTCGCCGGCCCCATCAGCTGGGCGCCGACGGGCAGTCCCGCCGCGGTGCGTCCGGCCGGTACGTTGACGGCCGGCCAACCGAGGACGTTCCACGGCCAGGTGTAGGGGCACGCCGCCACGATCGCCTGGTCGGTGGCCCAGTTGCTCTCCCGGTTGAGCTCGCCCACCCGGGGCGGCGGCGTGGC
The DNA here is from genome assembly GCF_977927585.1 of Frankia sp. CcWB2. Classification (NCBI taxonomy): domain Bacteria; kingdom Bacillati; phylum Actinomycetota; class Actinomycetes; order Frankiales; family Frankiaceae; genus Frankia; species Frankia sp. CcWB2. Next base: position 3,403 of record NZ_CDWRCM010000161.1, read on the forward strand.
GGTCGTCGGGGCGAGTATGACGTCGACCCGTCGGAAGATGCGGCCGATGTTGAGCCGGGCCAGTGGCTCCGCGGCGCGTGTCAGCGGGAGGAACGGGCGCAGCATCCGTCCGGTCCGCGCGTTGGCCATGGTCCGCGGGTCGAGCAGGGTGGGATCGGGCACCCGCCCGGCCCAGTCGCGGATGCCGTCCATGGACCGCGGCAGGAAGATCGTGCCAAGCAGGCCGTAGGGCGGCTCCACCGGCACGATGTCGTGCCCGCAGCCGGCCAGGATCTCGGCCAGCCGTTCCACGGCGGCCCGGACGGCCGGATCGAGGGCCACCGGCATCCCGCTGTACGGGTGGTGCAGGGAGAGCCCGATCCGCAAGCGGGAAGGGGGATGGCCGGCGGCGGTGAGGAACGGCTCGGCCGGCGCCGGCGGTCGATCCCGGTCGATGGGCAGGCTGCCGGACAGGATGTCGAGCAGCAGGGCCCCGTCGGCGACGGTCCTGGTGAGCGGGCCGTAGACAGTGAGCCCGTTGAACTGCTCGCGGACCGGGGCGCTCGAGATGCGCCCGCGCTGCGGTTTGATCCCGACCAGGTGGGTCCAGGCGGCGGGGATGCGCACGGAGCCCGCCCCGTCCGAACCGATCGCCGCCGGTACCAGCCCCGCGGCCACCGCGGCCGCCGCGCCTCCGGAGGAGCCGCCGGGAGAGTAGTCGAGATCCCACGGGTTACGGGTCACCCCGAACGCCCGGCCCTCGGTGAACGGCCACTGCCCGAACTCGGGGGTGTTGGTCTTGCCGATGATGATGGCACCGGCCGCCTTCAGCCGTCGCACCATCTCGCTGTCCCGGACCGCGGGGGAGAACTCCCCCATCGCGCCGAAGGCCGTGGGGGTACCGGTCAGGTCGGTGTCGTCCTTGATCGCAATGGGCACGCCGAGTAGTGGTCGCCATCCCGTCGCGCCCCACCAGCTGCCGCGGGCGTCCCGGCTGAGTCGGCCGGACCGGCTCCCGCGGGCGGCGAGTGCGACGTCCGCCGCCTCGGCCTCTGCGAGGGCAGCCTCGGCCCGTACCCAGCGGAAGGCGTTAACGGTGGTTTGGGTCGCCGCTATCCGGGCCAACGCGGCTTCGACGAGCTCGCGGGACGTCATCTCGCCGGAGGCGAGGCGTGCGGCCAGTGTGCGGATGCCTTCGAGTGGACCGTTCCGGTCGGCTGCGGAGGACATTGTGGGCACATCCGACATCAGCCACCCCCTGACGCTCATGGCTGCTGTCCGAACCGTAGCCGACGCCGGGTCGTCCGCACCGTCGATCGCCCGATACCTCCCATTATCACCTGCTGTGGGTGCATTGGGGAGAGATGATCTATGATCGATATATTGGTCGTTATGTGGCATTTGTGTGTTTATGGATAGTATTAGGTATCGGTGATGCGGCCCCGTGTCCCGTCAGGGCGCCCACATCGGGTTATCCGCATTGATTCCGGGTATGACAATGAGAAGTACGGCTAGTGAACATCCCGCCCGGTCGGGTTTCTCTGCGCGCCACGGGGATCCGCCGGTAGTCCTGATCGTAGATGCGGCCCGGCCAGTTGGTCCGCGGCGGTCCCGGTCGGACGGGCTGAGCGTGATGCCAGCTCAGCCGTTGACCAGCTCAGCCATCGATTCCAGGTCGGACCCGGTCCCCAGGTCAGACACCGAACACCTTCCAGGGAGGAACCGAACGATGCCAATGGACCCGAGTTCAGTGATGCCGGAGCCCGCACGGACCGCGCCGCTTCCTGCCGACGACACGACCACGGCTCCGTTCGCGCGCCCCCCGGTCCCGACCGGTACCGAGAGTGTAGATTCCGGCCCGGCACCCGGCCTAAACGGTCACGGTTCCCCGGCGCCGAGCCCCGACGTCATCGCCGCGACCACCGCCACCTCAAGTGTTAGTGGCCCGGGAAACGTCAGTGGCGCGGGAAACGTCAGTAGCTCGGGCCTGGCCGATGCGGACACGACCACCCCGGGCACCGGGGCCGAC
>NZ_CDWRCM010000161.1:5872-10432 GCF_977927585.1 Frankia sp. CcWB2
CCCCGGGCACCAAGGCCAGAGTGGCCGGCGGAGCCGCCGAGGTGCGCCAAAAGGTCAACGAGGCCGTCCAGACCCTTGCTCCCCATGTGTCGGTCGCCACCGAGAAGACCCTCGCCACCAGCGGGAAAGCCGCGCGGTCCGTCGGGCAGCGGATGCGGAGCAACCTGAAGGCCACGGGCGGGGTCCTGGCCGGCACGGTGGTGCTGCTGCTGGTCCGGCGGGGACGGCGGGGACGGCCGCGCCGGGGATAAGTAATCCAACCACCTCGGTAGGGAGAAAACAATGATTACCTTCATTGTCGTCATGATTCTGCTCGGACTTGTCGCCGGGGCCGTCGCACGCGTATTGCTGCCCGGCTGGGATCCCATCGGGATTCTCGGCACCATTGTGGTGGGAATCATCGGATCTTTCGTCGGAGGATTCCTCGGCTACGTCCTGTTCAATAAGGATGTCGGCGAAGGCGCTCTGCAGCCGTCTGGCATTCTCGGGTCCATCATCGGTGCCATCCTGGTTCTCCTGGTGTGGCGGAACGTGGGGGGCCACGGCGGCCGGTCGGGGTCGACCCGCAGCCGTCGTTACGCCCGCCGGTAATCGCGATACCCGTCGGCGACCGGGTGACCGCGGCCCGGTCGGCAGCACGCAGAGCACCTGCTCTGACCCGACACCTGCTCCGGCCCGGGCCCTCCATACCTGCGGAGGACCCGGGCCGGAGCCTTCTGTGGTGTCGTTATGCGCCTTCGGTGTCGTTATGGAGTCGAAATGAAATAACTTGCGCGTTTCGAACCCTCCACAGGCCTGTGACCTGCGATGATGCTCTCGATCACGTATTTGTTACTTCATTACGTCCCCTATGCGCCTTTGGTGTCGTTTGGCGTCGGGTCGATTCTCCCGGGTGTGCCGCGTCGTCATCGTCGTCGCGGGGCGGTGGAGAAGAAGCGGAGCTGTCGTGCTCGTCGATCTTGCTGGTCCCGCTGAAGTTCCGTGCCCGTTTCGCGGCGTCGGCACTCGCGCCGGAGAACAGCCGGGCGTCCTCGGCGGCATCGGCATGCGCATCCGCGGGCGCGGTGCTCGTCCCGCCCCCCGTATCGGTCTCCGCCTCCCGGCTCGCACTGCTGGCGGTGGTAACCGCGGCCGAGTTCGTGGCAGCCATGATCGTGGGGGAGAGGAGACCCTGCACTGGGACGGGAACCACCCGCGCTGGTGCTTCGTCGAGGCGGATGCCGTTCGTCTTGCGGAGCCGGTCGGACCTGCTGCCGGGGTGGTGGCCGTCGGGGTGGTCGCGGCCGTCGCGGTCATCGGGCCGGCCCTGATCCGGGAGGCGCAGACCGAGCAGGTGCGCGGAGGCGTCGAACTCGATGCGGGTCCGGGGCAGGGCTGTCGGATGGTTGTGCTGCACCCATCGGACGAGTTCCTCGCGCATGTGGCAGCGCAGGTCGAACACGGTCGGTCCGTCCTTGCCGCTGACCAGGACGCGGATGCGGATGTGATCACCGATGGCGTCGGTGACCTGCAGGACGCAGACCCGCTTGTCCCACAGGTCCGTGGCGTCCAAGACCCGGTGCATCTCGGCCCGCATCTCGTCGATCGGGATTGCCCAGTCCAGGTCTAGCTCGACGGCACCGAGGACCGCGGACTCTTTGCGGGTCCAGTTCTGGAATGGTGTCGTGGTGAAGTAGGTCGACGGAAGGACCATCCGCCGGTCATCCCAGATGTGGACGACGACGTAGGTGAGAGTGATCTCCTCGATCCTGCCCCACTCCTTCTCGACCACCACCACGTCGTCGACCCGGATGGCGTCGGTGAAGGCCAGCTGGAGTCCGGCGAAGACGTTGGACAGCGAGGTCTGGGCGGCCAGCCCCGCGACGATGCCGACCACGCCGGCCGAGGCGAAGATGCTGGCGCCGGCGACGCGGACGCTCGGGAACGTCATGAGCATCGAGGCGCCCGCGATGATCGAGATGATGACCACCGTGACCCGTCGGAGCAGGGTGACCTGGGTGCGCACCCGGCGGGCATGCCGGTTGTCGACGACATCCACCCGGTAGCGGGCGAGCGCGAGGTCCTCGAAGGTGAACGCGAGCACCGTGACGCACCAGGCGATTCCAGCGATAAGGGCGACATTGGACACCCGCAGGGCCGCCTCGGTCCAGGCCTGTTCAGCCGTGGAGTTGAGGCCGACGAGCAGGGCCACCAGCACGAGCGTGAGTCGCGTCGGCCGCTTACCGTGCTGTGCGAGATCGGCGACGATCTCCGAATGGCGGCCGATCCGTCTGGCCATGCGGTGCAGCAACACGGAGACGGCCAGGGCCAGCAGGACCGCACCGCCCAGGATCGTCAGGACGGCGATGGTCGATCGCATGTCGGAGAAGGACAGATCGGGCGCGGCGCTCAGATGCACAGACAGGCTCCTCGTCCTGGGCCATGGGCAGGAGGGGACGGGCACCATGGCATGGTTGGACGGCGCGGGTCGCGAACCCGCGCCGGTGCGTCCTTCTCCACGTCTCTCGGTATCCCTCGCTACCCTCCGCGGCCCTCAGTATCCCTCCGGATCCTCCGGTGAGGATTCCGGCGACGGTGCTCCCCTCTCTGCCAGGGGCGCAGGCACCCGGTGCGCCGGTCAGTTCTCCCGGGCGGGCAGGAAGCGGTACATCACGTAGAGGTCGACGTCGCCGAGCCAGGGATGGCGGAAGGCCGCCGGAAGGGTCCCGACGAGGCGGAACGCCAGCGAGCGCCACAGCGCGACCAACCGTGGATTGGCGGCGACGACGGCGTTGAGCTGCATCGCCCGGTAGCCGAGATCGGCCGCGTACTCGATCATCTGCTCCGCGGCCTGCCGGCTGACGCTCTCCCAGCGGTCGCCCCCGGCTCCCCGGCCGCCGTAGTAGCTACGTCCCCCGTACGGCCCGTAGCCCTGGTACATTCCGGCCCCGCCGCGCGGAGCCCCGTGATCCACCCGCTTAGGATCAACGAGCAGTACCGCCTGGACGACATGATCTCCCAGGCCCGGCTGGCTCGGTGTGAGCAGTGCGGTCGCGATGATCGAGGTATCGCCCGGGCCGTCGTCCTCCTCCATCACCAGAACCTCGGCCGGCGGGGGCAGCATCCACGCGCTTTTCGCGACGTCCTCGTCGGTGTCCGGTGTCCAGGCGCAGGTCTCGCCCTCGACCACAACGGCCCGCCAGATCGGCCAGATCGCGCCCCAGTCCTCCTCTGATGCCCGCCGTGTCCGCACAGATCGATCCTGCCTGTTCACCGGGCCGGAAGGTAAAGGACCTGGAGCGCCGGACCCGCGGCAGTCACCCATCCTGGCGTTCGGCGGCTCGGTCACCGGCCGGGTTTTAAGATCCGGTCGACGGCGTAATCGCTGCATCCCTGCAGATGAACCCGGCCCATCAGGTGATCGGGATGGTCGGCGCGGGGCCACACGGAGAGATTCGTCATGGCATAGCCGTCCGGGTGGTTGATCCAGCGTTCGCCGCTGAGATTCACCGCCCCATCGGTGCAGGTGATCCAGACGAGAAACGCACCGGTGGGAACCTTCGGACTGGTCGGCAGCGGAAAGAAGTCGAAAGTGGCCCACAACACGCCGCCGGGTGCGGCGATGATGCTCAGTAGATGATGAAATCCTTGCCCCCTGGTGCTGCACTAGCCTGCGGCCGGCTGCCGGACGGCCCGTACGCTGCACCTGGTAACAGGCAGAGCCTCCGGAGGCCGTCTCCTGAGTCGCCGGGCACCCGGGTCAGGGCGGGGGTGGGTCGATCTCGAGGTTGATGCGATCGCCGGCCCGCACGGACGCGATGATCGGATGGTCGGCTCCCAGACTCTCCCCGCGTGTGGCTAGAACATTTGCGCGTAGCGCATCTGCCGTCTCGGTCTCGCTGAGGGCGGACAGGTCGATCGCCAGATTGGCGGAGGCGATCAGGGTGGTCGGGTGGTCATCGCCGAGCCGGTTCCGCAGGTGAGAGACGGCGTCCTCGTCGAGACTCCGCGAGCTCATCATCTGGTTACTGTCGTAGCGGCAGTTGGCTAGATTGAGCATGCATGACACCGTGAAAGGGTGATCGTCGGAGAGAACGGCCCGTAATCTGTTCCCCGTTTCCTGGGCGAGGGCGCCGGCTTCGTCCGGGTCGCCATCGAGCCGAATGGCGACGACCAGTGCGTTAGCCGCCGCGAGGGTGTAGAGATTGTCCGCGCCAAGCCGGCGCTTGGCCTGTTGGAAGGTGTTCTCGGCCAGCTTTCGCGCAGCCGGTACCTCCCGGCTCAGGCACAGATCGCCCACCAGGCTGATGGCTGCGGTGAGGGTTTCCGGCTGATCTTCTCCCACGTAGGTCCGGAACTTCTTGAAAGCCTCCTCCGAGGTATGGTGGGCCGCGCCCGCCCGCCCTGCGCGCCGTAGTGTGACCGCGTAGTTCCGCAAGAAGCGCAAGGTGTCCGGATGATTGATACCGAGGATATCCCGGCATCGGGTCAAGGTCTCCTGAAGGATTTTCAGGGATGCTCGGTAAAGGCCACATGCGCGTAGGTCCCGGGCGTGACTGTCGGCATACTGAAGGGTGAGGA
>NZ_CDWRCM010000162.1:0-2576 GCF_977927585.1 Frankia sp. CcWB2
CTGGCAGACCGGTCCGGCGCAGCCGCGCTCCGCCGGTGCCACCGGTTGGACGGTCGACGGCCCCTACCGCCCCGAGCCGGCTCGGTGACGTGCTCGTCGTCGGGGTCAACAGCGACAGCGGGGTGCGTCGGCTCAAGGGCCCGGACCGTCCGATCAACGCGCTGGCCGACCGGCTGGCGGTGCTGACCGCGCTCGCCGGTGTCGAGCACGTGGTCGTCTTCGACGACGACACCCCGACCGACCTGCTGCGTTCCCTGCGGCCCGACGTGTACGTCAAGGGCGGCGACTATACCGAGTCGATGTTGCCCGAGGCGCCGCTGGTCCGTGCGCTCGGCGGCGAGGTCCGCATCGTCGACTACGTGGCGGACCGGTCGACGAGCGCTCTGGTCGGGCGCATCCGGCGCACAGCGGACGATGGCCGCGAGGGAACGGTGAGAACCGCGAGGGAACGGTGAGAACCGCGAGGGAACGGTGAGGGCTGCGAGGAAACGGGGAACCGGGCGTGAGAATTCTGCTGTGGCACGTGCACGGATCGTGGACGACGTCATTCGTCCAGGGCGATCACTCCTATCTCGTCCCGGTCACCCCGGATCGCGGCCCGGACGGCCTGGGCCGCGCGCGCACCTATCCGTGGCCGGGCACGGTCACGGAGGTCGGGCCGGACGAGCTCGGCCCGGCCGACGTGGACGTCGTCGTCCTGCAGCGGCCGCACGAGCTGGACCTGGCGGAACGCTGGCTGGGTGGCCGGCGCCCGGGGCGGGACCTCCCTGCGGTCTACGTCGAGCACAACACCTCGAAGGGGGACGTGCCCACGACCCGGCACCCCCTCGCCGACCGGCCAGACCTCACCCTGGTGCACGTCACCCACTTCAACCGGCTGTTCTGGGATGCCGGGAGCACGCCCACCCGGGTCGTCGAGCACGGCATCGTCGACCCGGGCCACCGCTACACCGGTGAGCTGCCCCGCGTCGCGGTTGCCGTGAACGAACCGGTCCGCCGCGGCCGGGTTACCGGGACCGACCTGCTGGGGCTGTTCGCCGCGGCGGCACCGGTCGACGCCTTCGGCCTGGGGGTCAGCGCCCTACCGGCGCACACCGGCCTTCCCGCCGAGCGGCTCACCGTGTTCGAGGACGCCTCCCAGGCCGCCCTGCACGAGGCCGTCGCGCGCCGCCGGGTGTACGTGCACCTGCCGCGGTGGACCTCGCTCGGGCTGTCCCTGCTCGAGGCGATGCACCTGGGCATGTCCGTCGTCGCGCTGGCCACCACCGAGGCGGTGGAGGCGGTGCCGGGGGACGCCGGGGTCCTCTCCACCGATCCGGCGGTGCTCGCCGGCGCCGTCCGCCGCTTCGTCGCCGATCCGGAACGCGCTCGGGCGTACGGGAAGAAGGCCCGGCGGGCGGCCCTGGCCCGGTACGGTCTCGATCGTTTCCTGCGGGACTGGGACGAGGTGCTCGCGCAGGTCACGGGCTGAGCTCCGACACCGAGTTTATCCGCATGATTGCCAGGAAATGTCCTTCACATGACGGGTGAACCGGGGCTGCCCGGCGAGTCAGGCGAGCCGGGCGAGCCGTTGGACAGGTTCGTGCTGCCGCTCAGCCCGATCGCGCCCCGGCAGGCCCGGGTCCGGTTGGCCGCGGGCCTCGCCGGCACCGGCTTCGCGGCGGAGCTGGCCGAGATCGTCGTGTTGCTCGCCAGCGAACTGGTCACCAACGCCGTCGTGCACGGCCGCGGTGAGCCGGTTCTGGAGATCCGGACGACCGACCACCAGATGTGGGTCGGCGTCCAGGATCCGGACAGCCGCCTCCCGCAGGTGCAGCAGGTCGACACCGACTCGCTTGGCGGGCGGGGCATGCACTTGGTGGCCGAGCTCGCTGAGACCTGGGGCGCCGACGTCATCCCCGGCGACGGGAAGGTCGTCTGGTTCCGGATGCGCCGGGAGAGCCCCGTTGTCGATGGTTGACCGCCGCCGATGCGGCCGAGCGCGCCGCGGGCTTGCCTGACGGCGGGCTTGCCTGACGGCGGGCTTACCTGACGGCCTCGGGCAGGACGGGGGTGGGCGGGCCGAGAAAGAAGCCCTGGCCGTAGGGGATCGCGGTCTCCCGGGTGGCCTGGAGCTCGGCCGCGGTCTCGATGCCCTCGGCAACCACGCCGCCTCCGATCTCCTTGGCGACGTGCACCAGCCCGGCGGCCACGGCCCGCCGGGCCGGGTCGGTGTCGATGCCCTGGGTCAGGCAGCAGTCCATCTTGATAATCTCCGGCCGCAGCCGGACGAGCTGTTCCAGCCCGGCATAGCCGGTACCCACGTCGTCGGCGGCAATGCGGACGCCGAGCCGGCGCAGGTGCTCGATGTCGCGGTTGATCGCCGGAGTGTCGCCGATCCGTTCGTGCTCGGTGATCTCCACGAGGATACGTTCGGCATCCTCGCCCATGATCATCTCCACCAGGCCGGCCGAGAGGGTCGTCGCCGAGACGTTAACCGCGAGGATCATGTGTGTCGGCAGCCGGGGCAGCACGGCGAGCGCGCGTCGGACCGCGGCGAGTTCGAGATCGACGTTGAGGCCGACGGAGCCTGCCGC
>NZ_CDWRCM010000162.1:3169-6556 GCF_977927585.1 Frankia sp. CcWB2
TGACGGGCTGCGGGCGTAGTCCGAGAACCGGGACAGCGCCTCCACTCCGATGATCTTTCCGTGTTCGAGGTCGAGTACCGGCTGGAAGGCGAGCGCGGGCCCCCCGCCGTCGATCATATGGCTGACGTCGCGCCAGACGCGGCTGCGGACCTCCCACATCCGGTGCAGGTCGGTCACGGAATCGCCGAGGATCTCCGCGATCATCCGCAGGAACCGGCCGTCGCGCGGCCGCAGGTGCGGATGAGGCCCGTGCCCGAGACAGCCGACCAGGCCGTAGACGAGGCCGTCGCTGTCGATGACCGGCACCGCGGCGTAGGCCCCCACGTCAAGCTCGTCGACGACGGGCAGTCGCAGGATGCGCGGATCGGCGTGGGTGTCCGGGATGACGGTGGGAAACTCACCGGACAGGACGCGTCCGAACAGGGCGCTCTCGCGCCGAACGGTGGAGCCCGGGGCCAGCTGGAACGACGCGCCGTCCCCGTTGATGACCTGCACAACGAGGACGTCCGTCTCGATGCGGCCGAGCCAGGCAAGATCCATGCCCAGATGGCGGCGCAGTATCCCCAGCAGCTCCACCAGCGCCGTCGCCGGCTCGGGAACCTCGGCCTTCGGCCCGAGCGCCGAGGCGGGGGCCGGGCGGACCGACATCCGTACCACCTCCTCTCCTGGTGTTCCCTCGGGTTTTCCGCGCACACCCTGGTCGGCACCGATATCTGTTACCGTTTCGTGATCGATATTGGGCTCTTTGTAACCGATATCGGCTTGTTCGTGCACGATATCGACTTGTTCGTGACCGATATTGACCTGTTCGTGACCAACCTCCGCCACTGCCGGGAGATCCATCCCCTGTCTCCCGTCTGTCTCCCGTCGCGCCCGTTGGCTCTTCGTGTTGTAGTAGATGCGGGATCGGGACGGATGCCTGTTCGGCGAGCGAGGATGCTCGGAGGGGAGGCGGTGCCGCGTGGCGGACATCGTGGTCGGGATCGACGGGTCGACAGATGCCGAGCGCGCGCTGCGGTGGGCCGTGCGCGCGGGGCGCCGCTGTAGCGCGCGGGTGCGTGCCGTTCTCGTCTGGGCTGCGGCCGGCCCGTTCTGCACGCGGGTGAAGCCGCCGCCTGCCACCTCACCGGAGCATCCCCGGTGGACGGCCCAGTGGATGCTGCACGACGTCGTCGACCGGGTCCGCGAGGCCCAGCCCGACGCCTGGATCGTCGAGCGGACCGTGTACGGGAACCCGGTGGACACGATACTGACCGAGTCGGAGGGCGCGGCCATGCTCGTCCTCGGTGCCCGCGGCCGTGACCGGCCGCGCCGCCTGCCGGCCGGTTCGGTCAGCATGGCGTGCGTGTACGGGGCGTCGGTGCCGGTGGTCGTGGTCCACGGCAGGTCGGCGGCGCCGGCCGAGAGCGGGCCCGTCGTCGTCGGGGTGGACGGGTCCGCCTGCTCGTTGGCCGCGCTGCGGTGGGCCGCCCAGGAGGCGGCGCTGCGCCGGGCGTCGCTGCGCATCCTGCACGCCTGGACGCCGCTGCCACCGGAGTTCGTTGTCCGGCTGGGACTCTGCGGTGCCAGGTTCGTCGGCGCAGTGCCCACGGCGGGCGCCGGGGCCGTCCGTGCCGGGCCGGCTGGTGCGGGGCCCGGTGACGCGGATCCGGGCGGGACCGGATTCATCCGGACGGACCCGGGTGGAACGGGCCTCGCCTCGGGATTCGTCGGCCGTGGATTTCGGGGCACGGCACCGGGGGGCACGGCACTCGATGATCATCCAGGATTCGGTGACTCGGGACCCGCCGATGCGGCGCTCGGGGACCCGGTGCTCGATGCGACGGGACCCGGCGGAACGGCCCTCGTCGACGCCGCCCTCGAGGGGGCCGCGCGGGCCGTGCTGGACGAGGCGGTGCGCGCGGGTCTGCCCGAGCCGGGTGATCTCGATGTGCGCACGGACCTGATCCGCGGAGCGGCCGCGTCCAGCCTCCTGCGGGCCGCAGCGGGGGCGCAGCTCCTGGTCATCGGAGCCCGGGGCCGCGGCGGCTTCGCCGAGTTGCTGCTGGGTTCCACCAGTTCACAGTGTGTGACACACGCCCAGTGCGCGGTCGCGGTCATCCGCACGCCCGGCAGTACGACCTGTGGTAATTAGTGCGGCGTGTGGTGACTCCACCGCGGCAGATCTTCGACCCGGTGCGAGTCCCTTTCCCTCGGGTCGCGAGTTCTCGGGCCGTGGGCCGAGATCGAAGACCCCGGGCGGGGATGCCCGATCGGGCACGTACCGAGCGGGTGGACGGCGGGTCGCCTGCCGCGCCAACTGCCGTGCCACCTGCGGTGCCGGCTCTCGCGGCCCGCCGAGCGCGGCCTGCGGCCCAGCGGTGACGGCGCGGCGGGCAGGTGATCCTCCCGAAACGGCTCGGCTTTCCCTCGTCTTGGGGGAGGATGGGGAGACTGGGGCGTGATGTCCCCGTGAGGTACGGGGGGCACCGCGGCGCCGGCCGTGGGAGGGGAGTGTCGAGCGACTATGGCGGATCAGTATTACGGCGGTTCCGGTCGGCGCGGCGAGCGGTTCGCCCAGGCGCGCTGGCTCGCCGGTCAGGCCCGGCAGGACCGCACCACCTCCTGGTACGTCCCGCTGATGATCACTGTGATCGGTGCCGGTGCGGCGTTCGACGCCTTCGGCCGCGGCGTGGGGCTCCTCTACGCCCTCGGGCTGTCGATCGCCTTCGTCCTGCTGACGTGGACGACGATCCGGCTCATGCCGTCGGTGTCCGACGAGCTGAACGTCAACCGGGTGCCGGGCCCGCGCAAGATCTTCGCCATGGTGAACACGCCGGTGCGCACCCGCGGCGTGTTCCTGCTGGCCGCAGCGATGCCGATCGCGGTCGCCCTGATCAGGACGGTCGGTTTCTTCGTGTTCGGCGGGGCGCTGCTCGTCGGGATCGTGGTCGGCGTAGCGATGGCTGCCGCCTGGATGTTCAAACGCCGGTAGACCCGCCCGGCGCCGACGAACCTCCTGATTCCGACGAACCTCCTGATCCTGGGGCCCATCCCTGGGCTTGGCCATCCCGATCCGGCGCATCCCCCCGCTCGGACCAGGTTCCTGTTCCCGCCAAGCGGGCAGGCCAGCAGGGGCACGGTCCGGTGCGCGGTCCGCGATGAGGAGAGTGCGATGACGGTCAGCAAGGCCACGAGGGAACGAACCCGGGCGAGTCAGCTCCCCGAGGACGATGTGGTCGGGATCCTGCTCGCGCAGCATGCCGAGATCCGCGAGCTGTTCGGGAAGGTCAGGACGTCAACGGGCCAACGCCGCCAGGAGACGTTCGACAAGCTGCGGGCGCTGCTCGCGGCCCACGAGACCGGCGAGGAGGTGGTGCTGCGCCCGATCAGCCGGCAGGTGGTGGG
>NZ_CDWRCM010000162.1:6836-10687 GCF_977927585.1 Frankia sp. CcWB2
GAGGTGACCGATGCCCGCAACCGCGAGGAGAAGGCGGCGAGTCGGGACCTCGCCGGCCTCGATCGGATGGACGCGAGCAGCGTCGAGTTCGAGGCCAAGCTCGCCGCGTTCGAGCACACGGTGGTGGAACACGCCGAGCGCGAGGAGCGGGAGGAGTTCGAGGCGCTGCGCCAGGTCCGTCCCGAGTCCGAACTCGTGCGCCTGGGCCGCAGACTGCGGGCCATTCAGGCGATCGCCCCCACCCATCCGCACCCCTCGGTCGCGGGATCCCCCACCGCTCAGCGGGTATTCGGGCCGGCGGTGTCCCTCGTCGACCGGCTGCGCGACGCTCGGCGGCAGACGACGACGGCGGGGTGACGGCGAGGATCTCCACCGCCCGGGGGAACTCCTCGAACGGCGGGCCGGACCCTTCGGAGACCCCGGCGCAACGCCGGTACCGCAACTGGGGAGATCTGCTGCAGGAGCTGCGCGTCGTCCAGACGGGCGTGCAGCTGCTGACCGCCTTCCTGCTCGCCATCCCGTTCCAGCAGCGGTTCACGACGTTGAGCAACGAGCAGAAGTCGCTCTATCTCGTGATCGTGCTGCTGACGGTCAGCGCCACCGGGCTGCTCATCATGCCGGTGAGCCTGCACCGCGCGGTCTTCCGGCGCAAGGAGAAGGAGACGCTGATCCGGGTGGCGAACCGGCTCGCCCAGGTGGGCCTGGCATTGTTCGCCGTGGCCGTCTCCGGGGTCGTCCTGCTCATCTTCGACGTGGTCAAGGGGGCGCCGGCCGGCTGGATCGCCGGGGCCTGCACATTCGTCGTGCTGGTCGTGCTGTGGGCCGTCGTGCCCGCCGCCATCCGCCTCGCCGCCCGCGACTGACCCCGGTCGGTTTTAACCGTCATTACCCCATAAGCACCTTATCCTCATGTCATCCTCGTGTAGCGGGCATATTGGGGGAGGGTGGTCGTGGAGAGGGCGGCCGTGGACCTGTTGACGGTGGGTGCGGTGCTGCTGGGCATGGACGGCACTCCGGTGGACTCCGGCGCCGCCATGACCCGCCGACCATCGGCCGGCGGCACGGCTATGCCGGGCCTGCGCGCCGCCGGCTTGCAGGCCGCCGCCGCGCAGGCCGCCCTCGTCCTGGTCACCCCGGCGCTGTTGGCCGGTCCCGACGCCGCGGCCCGCCTCAGCCGCCTCAGCCGCGTCACCGCCGCCGCCAGCACCGCCGCTGTTGCCGCTCCGGCAGCCATGGGCGCCCTCGACGCCACCGGCGAGCAGTACGGTACGCCCCGGTTCGAGGAGTTCGCCGAGCCAGTGGGAGGACGTCCGGGCTGGGATGCGTCATCGCTGTTCCGCTTCCGTGAGGGTGAAGGAGAACGTCGCCCCCTGGCCAGGTGTCCCGTCCGCCCAGATCCGCCCACCGTGGCGATGGATGATCCGCGCGACCAGGGCAAGCCCGACACCGGTCCCTTCGAACTGGTCCGCCCGATGCAGACGCTGGAACACACCGAACAGCTTGCCGGCGTGGCGGGGATCGAAGCCGGCGCCATTGTCGGCGACTGACAGCCCGCAGCGGTGTCCGAAGGTCATGAGACACGCTGTAGGAGAAGGCCTCCAGCTCGTTGTTCGCCGCCCGTAGCTCGTCGTTGGCCGTCTGCAACTCGGCGGCTGAGCGGGCGCGTTCGACCGCTACCCGGTCCAGCTGGTCCGCGAGGGTGTTGACCGACCTCCCCACCTCCTGCGTCTCCTGCGGCCCCGCGGGAGTGACGCGGGTATTCAGCCGTCCCAGGGCCAACGACCGCACCGCGGCGGTGACGTTCTGCAGCGGGCGGACCAGACATCGGGTTGTGACCACCGCGGTCCGGATACCCACCGCCAGACCGATCGCCAGCAGGCCGCCGATCATCCCGATCGTCACGGCCAGGGTCCGGTTGAGCGCGTCGGTCTTGTCGTGACGCAGCTGGCCAAGGGTGGTGCCGAGCGAGGCGTTCGTCGCCCGGAACGCGTCGAACAGATGCTTACCTGCCTCCGGGGGAGGGGCGACACCGGTGATCGCGGGGTTGGCGTAGTCGTCCAGCCACGACGAGGCGGCGGCCCGCTCGGCTGCCAGCTGGCCGCGTACCGTCGCGTCCCCACCGAAATCTCTTGCGATCTTCGCGAACGCCCCGGCCATCGCGGCCGTGCCGGCCCGGTACGGCTGCAGAAACGACGGGTCATGGCTGATCAGATAGCCGCGGACGCCCGTCTCGGCGTTGGTCATCCCCTGCAACACGGCCGTGTTGGCGCGCCGCGCCGGGTCGATTGTGTCCGTGAGGTCCTGTGTCTCCGCCATAGGCGCCTCCAGGATGTTGACAGACCCGACGGGCGGTTCCAGGCGTACAGGTGCGACTGTCCATGCTGGATCGATTACTCATTGTAAGGCTGGGGACGATGCCCGCCTCCGGACCAACGCCAGTTGGCCGCTTTGACGGGGTCTGCGGACCCGCCCGACGCGACAGACCCACCCGGCCCCGGACGGGAGCGCACGTTCGCGGCGTGGAAACGGGAAGATCGTTGCGACCTGCTAATTTCCTGAATTATTCGATCTTGCGGTGCCAGGATGGCACCTGATCATGGTTTTGGTCCTCGAATGACGGCCGCTCCGAGTGGGGCGGGCCGCTTCGGCATGCCCGGGGTCAGACCGGGCCTTGCCGTCGTTCTTCTGGCGTGGTCGGATCCTCCGGCGGCTGGGCGTCCGGACCGTAGCCGGGTGCCCAGACGGTTCGCAGCGGCTTGCCGTGCGGACAGGTACCCGCTCTTGGCACGGGCTCGACTCTGCCCGTCGCGTGAAACTGGGCGCCACGGCGACGGCGGCATTTGTTGCAGGCCACCAGTGACAGCATTCGTATGATCGGCCGCTCACCGGTCGGGTCGCCGTCCGCGATCGGCCCCCGGGCTGGGAAGTCGTCGGTCATCGCCGCCGCCTTGTAATCAGACCGGTGCCGTCGCATGCTGTGCAGTCCACCTCTTGCGTGCCCGCGAAACCGCCGTCCTCGTCAGCCTCGGACCTGTCCGCGGTGACCTTGCCGGTTCCGTTGCAGGTGGGGCAGTCCGCGGTCTCCACCGGTTCGAGGTCGGCATGCCCGGCCTTCGCGCCCCGCTTGTCGTAGTCCTTCTCGGTGTCGGGGTTATTCTTGCCCCTGGGTGATCCACCTCTGCCGCCGCGCTTGATGCCATCGCGGCCGGTGGAGGCTCCACCACTGGTCGACTCTCGCTTGTTCCACGCCATGGGTTGCTCTCCGTATACAGGCGGCCCCTATCTGCATCAACGGTAGCGGCGGAACACCTACTCCGGAACCAAGGAGTGCGGTTCCGTCACGCCGATTGGCCTCGCTGCTGCCGAGCGCCTACCTGCTGGTCTTGCGGTTCTCCCATTCGGCGCGGCTGATCGCGTAGATGTTTCGCGGCTCGCCGTCCCGGTCGACCGGACCCTCGGCCAGGGTGAGGCCGAGCTTCTCGGCGACACGGATCGAGCTCGTGTTCTCAGGGTGGATGATGCTGATCACCCGGTTCCGGTTCGTCTCGGTGAACGCGAACTCCAGGGCTGCCGCGCCGCCTTCGGTCGCGATGCCCTGTCCCCACCGGTCCCGGCGGACGGTCCAGGCGACCTCGATATCCGGCCAGCCGTACTCCTCGTACAGCCCGGCGCGGCCGAGGAACGCACCCGTTTCCCGATCCTCGATGATCCACATTCCGAAGCCGTTGAGCGCCCAGTGGCCGATCTGGAACGCCGTCATGCCCCAGACGGAGCCCTCCTTCGACGGCGAGCTGGTGTAGACGGACATGTCCGGGTGTCGCGCCATGGACAGGTAGGGCTCGACGTCGTCT
>NZ_CDWRCM010000163.1:0-1354 GCF_977927585.1 Frankia sp. CcWB2
AGTACTAGAGCCCTTCCAGATAGTCCGACGGGCCGAAGTCGGTGAGTCCGGTGAGATCGGATGCTGCGGTGTGTAGCTCCTCGATTGTTTGGATCTTGTCTACTGAGTACGCTCCTCTGGTCCGTCAGCAGACGGCCTCAACAAATTCTCGGGATACAACGACAGGTTCCTCCCCGAGGGGCAGCAGGTGGAAACGGTCTTTTCGCGGAGCGTACGGAGGGTGTATAGGGTCTCCGCGGCTGGCCAGCCGGAAAACATCCAGTTTCCCAGGGCCGACTCTGGACGCCGTGCCCGATGCCGCTCCTGATCTATCCTCGCCGACGGGTCCCGGTGTAAGATACGGCCGTCGATCCGGATGACAATGCGAACGTCATGACCGTGTCCTTTCTGTAACTGTCGCGAACGTCCTGGTAAGCCATCGGCGGCACCCCGTTCGCCGGGCGCGGCAGCCTAGGCAGCTGAACATGCCGACGAAATACCGACCTCCGCTAGCTTCGAGCTAATCATAGCCGATACGAGTGGGTGATCGGCGTTCTGCGTCCGGCGCCAGCCATCGACAATTGAGATCGGCTGATACGAATATCAGCGCCAGTACTGCCGTGGGTTGATGCCCCGCCGCTTCGGGCCCATACTTCCTGCCTCGCGGCAACCGAGGTCGCCACGGTCGCATCACGTCACCCATCCCCGCCGTTGACGAGTTGACGACCTGACGCCGCGCCTGAAGTGACAACGCGGGTTGGGCCAGGCGCGTGGATGTCCGGGCATAGAATGGCGGGTAACATTTTATCGCGAACGGGTTACGGCTATAGGTCAGCTCGGCAACACGCCCGGCCACATTGAACGGGTATCGACTGCCCGCCCATGAGTAGAGTCCACGGACGTGGTGCGTGGGGAGTAGCAGTCTTGTCTTCAACTCGCCGTCGACGTAGGCGAATCCGGCTCGGAAGCGGATGTGGACCCGGGCCAGTTGCGGTCAGCGTTCGTGAGCGCGGGTGTTCAGCCGCTGGCGCAGATGGTGCTGCATGGACTCGGGCGGGTTCTTCGGCACGGCCCCATCCCGCCGCCTGCGACCGGCCCTCCACCATGATCTTTGGTTATGGTGGAGGGCTCGGGACGGTGTGCGGCGGTGCCGGTGGTCGCCGCGGCCACCAGCACCCCGCCCGGGCTCGCCGCCACCTGGACTCATGCGGCGATCGCCGCCCAGGTCGCGGGCATCGTCTTCGCCCCGATATCCGCCTCTCAGGTCGGCAGGATCCTGGCCGGCCTGGACCTTAAGCCGCACAAGGTGACCGGATGGCTCACCCGGCGCGACACCCCCGACTTCTGGAACCGCGTCCGCGACATCTGCGCCCTG
>NZ_CDWRCM010000163.1:1652-3364 GCF_977927585.1 Frankia sp. CcWB2
TACCGCACTCCGCCGAAAGGCGCGATCGTGCTGTCCATCGACGAGAAGACCGCGATCCAGGCCCGCGAGCGCCGCTACCCCTCCCAGCCCGCCGCACCAGGCCGAGCCGCCCGCCGCGAGTGCGAGTACCGCCGCCACGGCACCGCCTCCATCGTCGCCGCCCTGGACATCACCACCGGGCAGACCCTGATCGAGACCATCCAGCGCAACAACGCCGTGACCTTCACCGTCTTCCTGGACCGGCTCGACCGGCTCCTGCCACGCGACAAGGACATCCACGTGGTTCTCGACAACGGCTCCGCGCACACGGCCAAGCACACCAGGGCGTGGCTGGCCGCCACCCGCGCTGGCACGTCCACTGGACCCCGCCCCATGCCTCCTGGCTCAACCAGGTCGTGCTCGTCTTCTCCGCCCTGACCCGCGCCGTCCTCCGCAACGGCGACTTCACCAGCCGCGACGACCTGATCGAGAAGATCGATGCCTGGACGATCCGGCGCAACGAACACGCCCGCCCCTTCCGCTGGACCTACCAGGGCACCCCGCTCAAGGAAACGGCCTGACCCACCCGACCCGATCCGCAGGAACGCGGTCAGCCGGGCAGGGCCGCTGTCAGGTCGACCTCGACCAGCTGCCCGGGGAAACCGAGCCGGGCGACTCCCAGCAGCGTGCTCGCGGTGGTGAACGCCGGCCCCACGACCGAATCGGTCAGGCGCCGCCAGGCGGTACCCAGAATCCCGACATCGTCGCTGACCACATAGATCACCGAGCGGACGACGTGATCCGGCCCGACGCCCACCGCGCGCAGGGCCGCGACGGCGTTGGCTGCCACCTGGTCGATCTGGGCGTCGAGATCCCCCGGACCCACCAGCGCCCCTGAACGGTCGAGCGGGCACTGCCCCGCCAAAAACGCCGTCCGGCCCGCCTCCACGACGGTGATGTGGTGATACCCCGGAGTCGCATGGAGCTGAGCGGGATTGATGCGCGTGATCTCAGCCGTCATACACGCGAGTCTCGCGACTTGACCAACACAACGCTCACCTTTTCCGCAAACCCACCCCTCACCCGAACCCACAATCACCGACCGTGAACTACTCTCCACGAACTTACGCGGAGCAGCACTAGTAGCAGCGATGCTAGCCCTACCGTTCGGCGGTGTGGCAGGGATCGTGAATCTTCGGGAGATCGCCGAGTGGCTCGGCATCTCGCGTGCGTGGGCTGATCAGTTGTTGCGCCGACCGTCGTTCCCCGCCCCGCTCACGGAGTCGCGCCCGATGAGGATTGGGACCGCGACGAGCCGCCCGCTGTCGATCCCACCCTTCCACAGATCGATCTACCAGAGATCGATCTGCCGGAAATTGGGCTTCCAGACATCGAACTCCCGGACGTGTCGGTGATGACCGCCGATGTACAGGGTGTACACGTTGAGGCGCCTCTTGACCCTGCCGAGATGGTGGTCCTAGCCCCAGACGATGACACCAGCGTTCCGTTCCATGCGACGGTCCAAGACTTCGAGGTCGATGATCCCGAATCCCTGCTTGACCAGGCACCGGCGGTAGATGAAGAGGAACCCGAGCCCGACGAACCAATCGGAGCCGACCCGCCGACTGCGGATGATCTCGCGACTACGCCACCGTCGGTTGAGAGCCGCACCATCGGTATGAATATCCCGAACGAAGACGGCGAGAACGGGGTCGTCGCGGAGACGGGGCTGA
>NZ_CDWRCM010000163.1:3717-10447 GCF_977927585.1 Frankia sp. CcWB2
AGGTAAACGTTCAGTGCCCTCGCGGAGGGTGCTGCTTTCGGGGTGGCAGTAGCGGGCTGTGACGGCTGGGCCGAGTGGTCCGGCTGTGTGGGCTTGTCGGGTCTGGCCGTGTGTCGACGCCGCGCACGGGTTGAGGACCCACTTTGATTGCTTCGTGCCTGATCCGGACGGTCCGTCGCGTGACGCGCTGGTTTGGCTTGTCCTCTGGCAGGCACGGCAGAACAGCCAGCTGAAGGCGATCGTCGAGAAGCTCGCCGCGGCGAACGCGGACCTGACGGCGGCGAACGGGGTACTGGCCGGCCGGTTGGGCCGGGGGACGCCTCGACCGCGGACTCCCCGTAGCCTGACACCCAGGCTCCTTCCCGTTGCCGCTTCCATGGCCTAGTCGCCACGGAATGTAACGAGAAGGAGTCCTCTTATTGATCAACGCCAGCCCACCACCTGGCGACCGTCACCCTGACGATCTCACCTGAGCCGAACTGCACCCATTTCCGAACGTTTACTCCATCAATGAGGAAATACCACCGCGGATCACGCCGGTCCAGGCGCTTCGGGAGCATCTCGACCGGTGGAAGAACGGCCAGGGACGCGAATACCCACAACCCGACGGTGAGACGACATTCGCCTGCGACATGGGCGACAGCCGCTATGGTTGCCCGTGGTACGACAACGTCGAATGGCCCGACGGCAACCCCCTAGATGTCGCCTGATGGCCGCGGGGGAGGGGGCCGGGAAGGACCGGCGGAAGCGGCGGCGTTCCCAGGGTGAGGGGGCGCTGTTTCAGCGGGCGAGCGACGGCCTGTGGGTCGGTCGCATCGATCTCGGCTGGGCGGACGGGAAGCGCGTCCGTAAGACCGTCTACGGCAAGACGGAGAAGGAATGCCGCGAGAAGCTCACCAAGGTCAGGAATGCGGCCGAACTCGGCGTCAACGTCACGGCAGAGCGCCGGACGGTCGCGGTGTGGCTGACGGAGTGGCTCGCCATCAAGGAGGACGACGGAACGCGGGCGTCGACGCTGCGGGCCTACCGTTGGCTGATCACCACGCATATCGTGCCGATGATCGGCCGTGTGCAGCTCGACAAGATGACCCCGTTGGACGTGCGGCGGCTCGTCGCGGCGGCGAAGAAGTCGGGGCTGTCGGCGGGGAGCGTCCGCCACGTGCACAGCCTGATCCGCAACGCGCTGGCGGAGGCCGAACGGCTGGACCTCGTGGCGCGCAACGTCGCGAAAGCGGTCAAGGCGCCACCGACACCGCATCGCGAGGTCCGTGCCCTGCGCCCGGAAGAGGCGCGCCGGCTCGTCGATGTGCTCCGCGGCGAGCGGCTGGAAGCGGTCTTCGCCTGCGCACTGATGCTCGGGCTACGGCGTGGCGAGATCCTCGGCCTGCGCTGGACGGACGTCGACATCGACGGAGCGACGCTGCACGTCCGGCAGACCCTGCCGTCAGGCCGGGTTGCCGTGGCTGCGGCTGCATGATCTGCGCCACGCCTTCGCGTCGATGCTCTTTGCCGAGGGTGTAGCGGCGCGGACGGTGATGGAGCTGCTCGGGCACTCCACGATCCAGCTCACCATGAACACCTACACCCACGTAATGCCGGAGACCCAGCGCGACGCGGTCGGCCGGCTCGACCGGATCTTCGGCGATCAGGCGGACGACGAAGAGGATGTCGATCAGACGAACGAAGAGGAGGGCGGGGAGGAGCTCGCGGGCTGACCGTGTACCCGAGCGAATCGGCGGCGCCCCGGGATGGCTGTGTACCTTGCAGCGCCCGGGGCGTCTGCCATCAGGGCATCCATCAGGGCATAGAGAGGCTGGGGTACAGAAGTGGGTACAGAGACCTTCTGGAAGAGACTACCGAGAGTCATGCGACCTGGTAGATACGGGTGCGCCGCCAGGGACTTGAACCCCGAACCCGCGGATTAAGAGTCCGCTGCTCTGCCAATTGAGCTAGCGGCGCGTTGCCTCCGCGTCCCCGCGGCGACATGCAGAACTCTACCAGGCACTGGAGACGAGTGGCCGGGGGTGCAGGCACGGCGCTCGGTAGCGGCGGCCACCTTGGAGATCACTGGCGGCGGCGGCTCCGGGTCCCTGCGTGTCCTCCGGGGCCGGTCTTACCCGGGATCTTGCCCGGGTCCCGGGGCTGCCTGTGGTCTCGGCTCGGAGCCGTAACGGGCATCAGCGGGGTTCCAGGAATGTTTCGCTGATAGACATGACGTGGCCGACGCCGCGGGCCTGCCGGACGTACGGTCAGGCCGGGACACCGCGGTGAGGCCGGGACGCGGTGGCTTTGGCGTCTCGTCCCTTCCCTCGCGTCCGATCCGGACCGGCGTCACGCGGGTACCGAATCGGACCTGACGACCTGGAGGCCCACCGCGAGCTCCGAAGCATCGTCCGCTGACACGGCCCGTCCCTCGCACGGACCGCCGGATCGGCCGGACCCCAGCCCGCACCCGGGTCCGGGTCCCGTCGAGCGATCGCAGTTGCCCAGTCCACGCCCACGGCCCCAACCAGCCGAGGGGCCTGCCGCCCCCGGCTCCCCGGTGGCTCCCGGTTCACCTACGGCCACCGAGGAGAAAGCCGAGGATGCCGGGCCGGAGAAACCGGCGGTCGGCTGGCTGCGCAGGATCCTCCGCGAGATCCTCGTGTACCGCCGCAACGCCGCCCTGGCCTTCGGCGCCGCGCTGCTCGGCACGCTCGTCACGGCCGCCGTCCCGTTGGTCGAGCGGCAGGTCATCGACAACGTCGTCGTCACGCACCGCCACTCTCTTGCACCCTATGTCGCCATTCTGCTCGGGGCCGGGGTCGTCGTCTTCGCCGCCGCGTTCGTCCGACGCTACGTCGGTGGCCGGCTCTCCCTCGATGTCCAGTACGACCTGCGCGACGCCGTCTTCAGCGCCATCGAGCGCCTCGACGGGGCCCGGCAGGACCAGCTCCAGACCGGGCAGGTGGTGAGCCGGGCGATCTCGGACGTCACCGTGGTCCAGGGTCTGCTGTCCTATCTGCCGATGATGAGCGGCAACCTGGTGCTCTTCGTCGTGTCCCTTGTGGTGATGGCCTGGCTGTCCCCGCTGCTCACCGTCATCGCGCTCGCGCTGGGGCCGGCGCTGTTCATCGTCGGCTACGGCGCCCGACGCACGGTCTTCCCGGCGACCTGGGCGGCGCAGCAGCAGGCCGGCGAGGTCGCCGGAGTGGTCGAGGAGGCCGTCGCCGGCGTCCGGGTGGTGAAGGGGCTCGGGCAGGAGGCCCGCGAGCTGGACCGGCTGGCGGTGGACGCCCGGTGGCTGTTCGCGCTTCGGATGCGTGCGGTGCGCATCACCAGCAGGTTCGGTGCGGCGATGCAGGCCGTTCCCGCGCTCGGCCAGGTCGCGGTGCTGGCGCTCGGCGGCTGGCTGGCGCTGACGGACCGGATCACCCTCGGCACCTTCCTCGCGTTCAGCACCTATCTTGGCGCCCTGATCGGGCCGACGCGGACCCTCGCCGGTCTGCTCACCGTGGGCCAGCAGGCCAAGGCCAGCACGATACGCATCTTCGAGATCATCGATTCGCAGCCGGCGATCACGGACCGGCCGGGCGCCGTGCGCCTTGGCCGGGTCCGCGGGCTGGTCGACCTGGACGGTGTCACGTTCGGCTACGTTCCGTCCCGCCCCGCGCTGTGGGACGTGAGCCTGCGGATCGAGCCGGGGGAGACGGTCGCCCTCGTCGGCACGTCCGGTTCGGGCAAGTCGACGGTCGCGATGCTGCTGTCGCGGTTCTACGATCCCCAGGCCGGGACGGTCCGGCTTGACGGTGTGGACATCCGCACGGTGACACTGTCGTCGCTGCGGGCGCAGATCGGGGTCGTCTTCGAGGACAGTTTCCTGTTCTCCGACACGGTGCGCGCGAACATCGCCTACGGTCGGCCGGGTGCCACGGATGACCAGATCGTCGCGGCCGCGCAGGCGGCGCAGGCGGACGTCTTCATCCGCGGCCTGCCCGACGGCTATGACACCGTCGTGGGGGAACAGGGCCTGACCCTCTCCGGTGGCCAGCGCCAGCGCGTCGCGCTCGCCCGCGCGCTACTCACCGATCCCCGCGTCCTGCTCCTCGACGACGCGACCTCGGCCGTGGACGCCCGGATCGAGGCCGAGATCCACGACACGCTCCGGACGATCATGCGTGGCCGCACCGCCCTGCTCATCGCGCACCGGCGCTCCACCCTGCGCCTCGCCGACCGGATCGCCGTGCTCGACGCCGGCCGGATCGTCGACGTCGGGACCGAGGCCGAACTGACGGCCCGATGTCCTCTGTTCCGCCATCTGCTCGCCGGCCCCGGTGAGGGCCTTCCCGACCAGCTCCCGTCCCCGTCCCCGTCCCCCGACCCCGACCCCGACCCCGACCTTTCTTGCCTATCCAGAGGGATAAATCGGACACAAAAGGCTCTGGATAGGCAAGGAAGTGGGCAAGGAAGTAGGCAAGGAAAAGGAAGTGGTCTCCGGGGCGGTGCTACCCGGGGCGGTCTCGGCCGGGGGCTCGGCGGCGGGGGCCCCTTCGGTGACATGCCGGCGACCCCCGACCTGCTCGCCCGGGTCGACGCCCTGCCCCCGGCGCTCGATGAGCCGCGGGTCGACCAGGCTGCGGCGGCCGCCCCCGACCCGGCATTCTCGCTGCACCGGCTGCTGGCCGTGGTCCGCTGGCCGCTCGTCCTGGGCCTGCTGCTGGTGGCGGCCGACGCCGTCGCGGGTCTCGCCCTGCCGGCGTTGGTGCGGCATGCCGTCGACGCCGGTGTGAGTGTCGGGGCACGTGACGTCCTGTTCGCCACCGCCGGTGTCGCGCTGGCGGTGGTACTGGTCAACTGGGCGGTGCAGGTGTGGCAGACCCGTGTCACGGGCCGGATGGGGGAGCGGCTGCTTTACATCCTGCGGGTGAAGACCTTTGCGCAGCTGCAGCGCCTCGGGCTCGACTACTACGAGCGCGAGCTCGCCGGCCGGATCATGACCCGGATGACGACCGACGTCGACGCCCTGTCGACCTTCCTGCAGACCGGCCTGACCACCGCCATCGTCAGCCTGCTGTCCTTCTTCGGCGTCCTGGTGGCGCTGATCGTGCTGGACGCCGAGCTCGCCCTGGTCGTCGTCGCCGTACTGCCGATCCTGGTCGTGGCGACGGTGGTGTTCCGGCGTCGCTCCTCCGCCGCCTACACCGAGTCCCGGGAACGAGTCAGCGCCGTCAACGCATCGCTGCAGGAGAACCTGACCGGCCTGCGCATCGCCCAGGCGTTCGGCCGGGAAGCGGTCAACCAGGCGAGGTTCCGCGAGCTCGCGGACAGCTACCGCCGCTCGCGGCTGCGGGCACAACGGATGATCGCTCTCTACTTCCCGTTCGTCGAGTTCCTCTCCCGGGTCGCGGGTGCTCTCGTGCTGGGAATCGGCGTCCACCTTGCCGTCGGCGGATCCCTGTCGCCGGGAGCACTACTCGCGTTCCTGCTCTATGTGGACCTCTTCTTCGCGCCGGTGCAGCAACTGTCCCAGGTGCTCGACGGTTATCAGCAGGCCCGGGTCGGGCTGCGCCGGCTTTCCGAGCTGCTGCGGACTCCGACCTCGACGCCGCCGGCCGAGCACCCGCGGCCGGTCGGGCGGCTGGCCGGCGAGGTGGTCCTGGCCGGCGTCCGGTTCGCCTACACGGGAAGCACCGCCGCGCGGGCGGAGAACTCCGGGCCGGCGGGAAACGCCGTGAACGGGGTGAGCCTGCGCATCGCCCCGGGGGAGACAGTCGCCCTGGTCGGGGAGACCGGCGCGGGCAAGTCCACGGTGGTGAAGCTGATCGCCCGGTTCTACGACGTGACCGAGGGTGCGGTGCGGGTGGACGGCGTCGACGTGCGCGACTTCGACCTGCCCGCCTACCGGCGACGGCTCGGTGTCGTTCCGCAGGAGCCGTTCCTGTTCTCCGGGACGGTCCGGGACGCCATCGCCTACGCTCGGCCGGATGCCTCCGACGCCGAGGTCGTGGCGGCGGCGCGGGCAGTCGGCGCCCACGCGTTCATCACCCGCCTGGCCGACGGCTACGATCATCTGGTCGGCGAACGCGGCCGGGGACTGTCCGTCGGCCAGCGTCAGCTCCTGGCGCTCGCCCGCGCGGAGCTCGCCGACCCGGACATCCTGCTGTTCGACGAGGCGACCGCGGCGCTCGACCTCGCGACGGAGGCGGCGGTCACGGCCGCCTCGGAGGCGGTGGCCACCCGGCGGACCACGATCGTCATCGCCCATCGGCTCACCACGGCGGCCCGGGCCGACCGGGTGGTCGTGATGGCGGACGGCCGGGTGGTCGAGCAGGGGCCGCACGCCGAGCTGGTGCACGCCGGCGGCCCGTACTCCCGCCTGTGGGCCGCCTTCACCGCGGAGTCCGTCACGCCCGCGGAGTCCGTCACGCCCGCGGATCTCAGCCCGACCGCGGACAGCGGTGCGGATCGGCGAGCGGCTGGCTGACCGTCAAGCGGCTGGCTGACCGGCGAGGGCGGCCTCATTCCGTAATGTCATGGTTCGCCCTCAAGCCTGAGGGGATGCCCTCACGGGGCGACGAGCAAGCCCGCCCGTCGCCCCGATCGGCCGAGCGGTCACCCGGGGCCGGCGGCGATCAGAGGAGGGGATCATGAAGGCGAACGGTCTGTTGATGGAGATCGCCTGGCCACGGCTGCCCAGCGGAATCGCCACACCCGGTGAACTCGCCGACCAGCTGGACGCCGACCTGCGGGA
>NZ_CDWRCM010000164.1:0-8975 GCF_977927585.1 Frankia sp. CcWB2
GCGCCTCGCGGTGGCGCGGCTGGTCCTGGTCGGCGAGCAGGGCGATGCCGGCCCGGATGCGGTCCGCCGCTCGGCGGGCGTCGCCGATCGCCGTGCGGGCGGCCGGGCGCAGCCGCGCCGGCAGGCCCGCGACCTCGGCCTCGCGCTCGTCGAGCCAGGAGGCGTAACCGTCGGCGAGGGGTATCAACCCGCGCCGCAGGGCGGCGGGCCCGGCCACGGCGAGAGTGTCCATGGCCAGTTCGACCCCGGCCAGCGGCGTGCCGGGCCCGGCGGGCGCGACCGTCGCCGGCACGTCGTAGGTGGGCAGCCAGGTGGTCTCCAGCCGGTGGGCGCACCGCTCACCGGGCCGGACGTGCGGATGCACCGCGACGTTGCGACCGGTCGCGTAGCGACGCTCCCCCCGGTACAACAACTGGAGGTGCAGATCCTCGTGATCAGCGTCGAGGGGCGGCGCGCCGGCGAGCGGCGCGTCGCCCCTCGGGGGAACCGGAGCCAGGGCCAAGGCCGGTGCCAGAACCGGAGCCGGGGCCGGGGCCGGACCACTCGTCTTCGGGATCGTCGACGGGCAGGAAGACGGCGCGCGCGCCGTCCAGCGCGGTCACCGACAGCGTCGGCTGGAACAGCCACGCCGTGTCCGCGGACGAGGGCGGCTCCGGCTGGCTGTTGACCAGCGTCAGCTCGACGACGCGACGGGCACCGCGCTCGCGGACGGTGACGACGAGGAAGACCCCGGTCTCGTCGTCGCCGACGAGCGGCATCCGCCGGGAACCGGCGCCCAGGTGATCATCCAGGCGGATCTCCCGGTTCGCGAAGACCACCGGTTCGCGGGTCCACGCGCTGCGCTTGCGGCCCTCGTCGTCCTCCACCTCCCGCTTGGTGTAATGCCCCCAGGCCGCCGTGACGGCGAGGACGTCGACCGAATCCGTGCCGGCGGTTCCGGCCAGCCCGGCGAAGGAGAGTCCCATCGACGACGCCCAGATCCGCCCCCGGTTCTGCGGGGTGGCGATCTCCGGCGGGTCGGCGTCCGCGTCGCCCTGCACGGCCGTCTCCGTGTCGGCGACGACGTCCGCGGCGGCGGCCTCCCGGGCACCGCGCGGAGCCGGCTTCGGCCCGAGCATGCCGACGAGGTACCGCTCGCGCGGGCCTATCGCCCTGGGGTGGAACTGCTCGCGCTCGCCGCTCCACGGGCCGAGCAGATCCCGGCGGACGAGTTCGGCGAAGGTATCCCGGACCTCATAGGACGTCGCCGGCTCGAAGAGCTGCGGTGCGTCGAGGACCTCCGCGGCCGTACGGCCGTCGGCGCCCCGGCCGCCGGTGCCGGTGCCACCCACTCCCCCCGGCGCGGCGGGCGAAGGCGGCGCCCCCAGCGGCCCAGGGACCCCCGCGCCCCTGGGACCCTCTGCTGCCCTGGGACCCCCCGCGGCACGGGGAACAGCCTGCCCTCGGCCTCCGGCTCCACCACGGCGCGTCTCCCCCCTCGGCATCCGCCGGGCCTCGACGACCCGCCACGAATGCTGTGCCCTCGATTGCCGCGTACTTGATTGCCGTGTACTCGGTTCACAGGCTACACCACCGTCATCGGCGACGAAAGCCACCATCCCACCCGGGTCCGACACGTCGGCCGGTGAATTTGGGGGACCTGGGCACGGTCTGCGGTCCCTGGACCGTGCCTTGCTCCCCACAATGTGGCCGCCGCGCGCGGTGCCACCGCGCATGGGGCCACCGCGCGATCAGGCGGACCCGACCTCGTGAACGCTCGCGAGTGTCGATGGTCAGGGAATCCGGGCGACGCCGCCGTACCAGCTGACCTGGGCATCGGTCGGGCCGTCCGGGGTCACCTCGGCCCGCCAGCGATGGACGATCTGCACTCCCGGCTCGACGAGCTCCAGACCGTCAAAAAACGTTCGACTTCGGCGCGGGTACGCGTCGTGAGGGGGATCCCCCGCTGCCGGTAGACCTCGACGAGCCGTCCGGCCTCCTCCGGCGCGGCATCGGCCGTGCAATGAGTGAACGCCAGATAGCTGCCCGAGGGCAGGGCGTCGAGGTAGCGGCGGACGAGGCCGTAGGGATCCTCGGAATCGGGAAGAAAATGCATGATCGCGATCAGGGACAGTGCGATGGGGCGGCTCAGGTCGAGCGTGTCGCGTACCTCGGCCGAAGCCAGGATCTTCCCCGGTTCCCGCAGGTCGGCGTTCAGATAGGCGATGCGGCCCTCGGGTGTACCGGTCAGCAGGGCGCGAGCGTGAGCGAGGACGATCGGGTTGTAGGCTATCGGGTAGTGTGCACGGTGCAGGCCGCGATCAGCACCGACAGCGAGGGTGGGACAGTGGGCGAGCTAGGTGCCGGATTCGTCAGGGTGTCGACGGGTAGCCAGGACGAGACCTCACAGGTCAAGATCCTCGCTGAGGAGGCTGCTCAGCGCGGGATCACGATCGTCAAGTGGTTTACCCTTCACGGGTACTCGGCGAGCCACGGGGCGCAGGAACCGGCGTTGCGTGAGGCAATCGCTGACATTCAGCGTGGGGACTACACGACGCTTTTGGTAACCGAGTCGTCCCGGCTTGACCGTCGCGACGATTTGGATGCGCAGGCGGAGATCTTGCTTGATATTCGGTCTGCGGGTGGCGACATCATCTCGATTGCCGAACCCCAGTTCGGCAAGACCGATTTCGCCGGTCGTATCGTGACTCTTGTCGCTCAGCATGCGAATTCCGAGAAGTCCAGGACGGTCAAGCAGACCACGTACCGTGGCATCTCGATGATTATTGCCAACGGCGCGCATCACGGTCCGCTGCCGTCGTTCTGGGCGGTCAAGGGGGAACGCTACGCTAAGCAAGCTTATTGCGCCGACCCGGAATCGGTCAGGGACATTTATGAGCGTGTCGCCAACCGCGAATTCCTGCAATCCATCGCCCGGATTTACGATGTTTATCCAGCATCGGTTAAGAACCTTGTCCGGTTCGCGGCGAACCACACAGGGGTCGAGGAATGCCGGTACACGTATGAGGGTACGACCGAAACGTGGGTGCATGAGGTTGGACCGGTGGTCGATTCGCCTCTGTGGTGGCGCGCCAACAAGGTGATTGCCGCGAACCTGACGGACGCCAGAGGGAACAAGGGTGGCCGTCCCGTGGCACAGGCCGCCAACTGGATCAGTGGCGTCCTTCAATGCCCATCGTGCGGTGCGAAGCTGCACCTGAACGCCGGTCGCGCTCCGTCCGGAAACCCGCGCACTCCTAAGCTTCGCTGTGGCGGTAACCCCAAAGCCCGCAAGGCGTGCGGTGTCTTCACCGGCTGTGACGCCCGCCCCATCATTGGCATAATCGATTCCTGTCCGGGCAGCGGGCGGTCAGCATCCATTCGGCGTGCAGGATGCCGTCCCGGAAGCCGATCGCCGCGATGAGACGCGTCAACGCGCGGCTCAGCACGGCGGTCCTGGCCACGGGTCCGGGGGCCGGCACGACGTGCCCGGTCTCGACCGGGTGCCGCCCGGGCAGCACCCGCTTCGCCGTCACGTTGACGAAGCTCGGCACGCCGTCGCGAACCAGCGCCTCCACGCTGAACTCCGCGCCGACCATCCGGCTCTCCACCAGGTAGCGCCAGTGCAACGGGCGGTTGGGAAGCGCGCCGTCGTCGAGGGCGGCAACCGTCGCCGACCAGATGGCCGCCAGGTCGAGCGGCCCGTCCTCCACCGCGTCGAGGATCTGCACGCCGAGGCTGCCGTGCCGGTTGGCGGGTTTGAGCACCACCGGGCTCTCCACCCCGAAGGCCGCGAGGTCACCCGGGCCGAAGACCTCCCTCCAGCGCGGGGTCGCGATGCCCGCCGCCGTCGCCGCCCGGCGCAGCTCGATCTTGTCTGACAGGCATCGGGCGGCCCCGACTCCCGCGCCCGGCAGGCCCAGTGCGGCCGCGGCCAAGGCCGCAGCGGGGACGCTGTACTCCAGGGCCGGGACGACGGCGGTAAAGGGTCCCCCGGTGGCCGCCGCGGCGAGCACGACGGGGAGGAAGTCCTCGCTCTGGTGGTAGGCCGCCGGGAGCAGGGCCGCCACGCAGGGCAGCTTCTCGACAGCCGGCCGCACCCGCCGCCGGTCGATCAGATCCGGGTCCTCGACGAGGGTGACACTGCCCGGCGGCAGCGCCGAACCCAGCTGGTTGAGCAACGCCTGCCCGAATCCGATCACCAGGACACGCACGGGACGGTCTCCTCTCTTGGCATCCTCCCCGCCCTCAAGGACGGGGCCTGCGCGCTACGTTTCCCGGTCACGTCGTCAGGCCTCGACCAGACCGCGGCCGCGGAACCCGGCGGCCGGATGCCTCCACACGATCCTTGACGTCGAAGGGAAGGACATCGAGGGGAAGAACGGACGCCGCATCGGCCGGTGACTCCGCGGGCGCGCCCGGTACCACTGCGGAGCCCCGGAAGAATGCGACAGAAAAAGGCACCGTTGCTTCGACCACGACCGCTCTGAACAATAGTGGAAAAAATATCGTATGAATTTCTGAGATTTTCGACAGGTTCGCCCTGGATCACTCATCCGGGGTTCGATCCGATAGCCCGGTGAAATTCGGAGTGGAACATTCGCCGTCCACCATTGAGATCCGTCAGGAGACGTTCCATCAGCATCACTCGGACGATGCTAACAGCCGCACACGACGGACGAGGTGGCAACCACGGAGCACCGGAAATGGTTACCCCTACTTAACATAGCGATCATGCAGCGGAGGACGCCGTCGGGAGACCGGCCGACCAGGCTCGGGGCCGGCCGGCTCCCCGGATCAGGACGCGCGGGCTCCCGGCCCGCACGGACTCCGGAAGACCGGAACCAGCAGCGCGCCGCCACGAGTCGCCACGAGTCGTCACGAGTCGTCACGAGTCGTCACGAGTCGTCACGAGTCGTCAGGCAACGAACTCGCCGACCAACCAGACGAGCACCATCGCGACGCCGGCGGCGAGCTCCACGACCACACCGACCCCGAAGGCGACAATCGCGGCCCAGGTCGTACGGCCCGCCGCTCGCGCATCCCCCAGCCGCGCCAGCTCGGCCAGGTAGATCCCGACCACTCCACCGATCAGGAGCCCGACGACCGGCACCACAAAGAAGCCGATGATCGCGCACACCGCGCCGATGGCCAGGCTGGGCCACGGCACCCCCCGACCGGCGGTAGCCCGAGCCGGCAGGACGTGCTTGGTGAGCACCCCGATCACGAACAGCGCGGTCATGAACGCCAGCACGATCCAGCGGCCGACTCCCCCACCGTCCGCGATCACCCACCACAGACCCGCGCCCCAGACCAGGACGAGGCCCGGTAGTACCGGGAGGACGACGCCAACCAGGCCGACGGCCATCACCAGAGCGACAACGAGCAGCCCGCCGGTACTTATGGCGCGACCTCCTTCACCGGCATCTCCCGATCTCCCGATCTCCCGCGACGGTAGCGTTGCTCCCCACCGCCGCGGCAGCACTGTTCTCCGCCATATTGTTCTCCGCCATGCGCCGACCCACCCCGGCGAAGGCGGCACGCAGTTCGGCAGGGGCGAGCACCACGACCCCGTCCGCCAAGGCACACAGTTGGCTGAGCGCCATCTGGAGCCCCTCCGTCGCGAACTCCACCTCCCGCCAGCCGTCGGCGTCAGGCGGGCCCGCCGCGGCGACGGCCTCCCGCGCGGCCAACGGATCGACGACCTGCCGCAGGCGGGTCAATGCAACCGGGGATAACCGCAGCCGACAGGTCCAACGCAGCAGGGTCCGGGCGAAGTCCTCGTTCGACGCGGCCCACCAGCGGACGAGGTCGAAGCCGGCGGGCCGCTCGAAGGGCTCTGGCCGGACCATCGCGTGCCTCAGCCGCGCGACGCGATAGCTGCGCACGTCGGCCCGATGACGGGCGACAAGGTACCATACCCCCGCCTTACACACGAGCCCGAGCGGGTCGAGCCGGCGGGCGACCTCGCGGTCCCGCCGGGCGTAGCGGACGTCGACCCGATGCCCGGACCAGACCGCCCCGGCGACGGTGGCCAGGTGCGGGACGGCCTCGTCGCGATGGAACCAGCCAGGCGCGTCGAGGTGGAATCGCTCCCGTACCCGCGCGGCGCGCTCGCGGGGTTCCGGCGGGAGCGTGGCGAGGAGCTTGGTCCGGGCGGCCGC
Organism: Frankia sp. CcWB2; assembly: GCF_977927585.1. NCBI lineage: Bacteria > Bacillati > Actinomycetota > Actinomycetes > Frankiales > Frankiaceae > Frankia > Frankia sp. CcWB2. Next base: position 6,144 of record NZ_CDWRCM010000164.1, read on the forward strand.
GGCGGACGCCGCCATCCCGAGTCCGCCCAGCACCTCTCCCCCCGCCCCGGCGAGGACCAGGGCGGCCGCCTCGTCGCCGGTCAGGCCGTCCAGCCGGGTGCGCCACCCGTCCAGCAGCCACACCCCACCGGCCCGCCCGGTCTGCGTCCACAGCGGCACGCCGGCCGCCTGCAGGGCGGCGATGTCACGGTGCACGGTGCGCACGGACACCTCGAGCTCGGCGGCCAGTTCGGCGGCCGTCGCCCGCCGCACGGCCTGCAGATGCAGGAGCAACGCGGTAAGCCGACTCGATCGCACGTCTGGGAAGCCTAGCCGTGAACCAGGACAGCAGATGGCAGAGTTTCCGGGTCACGATGGCGCGGTGACGACATCCTGGCGCGACTTCGAGACCGCGCAACCCGCCCTCGCCGAGACCGCACGCACCCGGTTCGCGGCATTCCGCCATCACATCCTGGCCACCGTGCGTGCCGACGGCTCCCCGCGCACGAGCGGAATCGAGACGAACTTCCGGTTCGGGGAACTGTGGCTCGGGAGCATGCCGGATGCGCGCAAGTCCCGGGACCTGCGTCGCGACCCCCGGTTCGCCCTGGCCGCCAATCCCGGGCCGGGCCAGGACCTGGCCGGCGGCGACATCCGCGTCTCCGGGCGGGCCCGGTGAATCGACGATGAGGAGGTCCTGGCCTCCTTCGCCACCGAGATCGGCCCGCCGACGCCGTTCGACCTCTTCCGCGTCGAGCTCACCGAGGTGGTCCGCACGAGCGTCGACGAGCCGGCCGGGGAGATCGTGCTGGAAAGCTGGCAACCGGGCTATCAGGGGGTGCGGGTGCAGCGCCGTGGCAACGGGCCGGTGCGCGAAGACTGGGCCGAAGACGGGGCCAAAGAGTAGACCATTGCAAGCCGCGAGACGGCGTCAACATCGTTGACTATCATGATGCCATCAACGACGAGACCAACGATCCCACGGCGCCCCGGTCCGACGACGAGAGCCCAGGCTCCGAGGACACCCGGGAGGGTGACGCCGGCACGGACGATCCCGGCGCTGACGAGCCCGGCACGCACGATCCCGGCACGGATGACGACGAGCCGGGGGGCATTGGGACCGCCGGCGCGGAGACCGGTAGGCGGCGAGGTCGGCGGGTCGGTTCCCGGCGGACCCCGCGGGGCACGCTGTCCCGGGAGGTGCTGCTGGCGGCGGCGATGGAGGTCGTGGACACGCACGGCGCGGGCGCGTTCAGCATGCGGGCCCTCGGCGCGTTCCTCGACGTGGATCCCACGGCGATGTACCGACACTTCACGACGAAGAACGCGCTGCTCGACGCGCTGACGGACACGGTGATCCGCGGGATGGAGGAGCTGCCGGAGACCGACGACCCCCGCCGGGACATCCGGGAGAACTTCCGTCAGCTCCGGCGCTCCCTGCTGGCGCACCCGACCCTGGCGCCGCTGGTGCTGCGCCGCCCGCCCGGGGTGGGCGCCTACTGGGAGCGGGCTGATCACGCGGTCGCCCAGCTTCACCGCGCGGGCATGGATCCGGCCGACGCCGCCAACGTCTACCAGACGCTGCTCTTCTACACCCTCGGCCACACCCTCAGCGAGGCCCGCCAGCTCGCCCGGGCCGTGGAACGGGAGGGGGCCGGCGCCCGCGGCGGCCCGGTCGCGGCGGTACGCCCGCCGGCCGAACACCATCCGGACCTCTCCGAGGCGGCACCCCATCTACGGGAGGAGAACGAGGCCCAGTTCCTCGCGGGCCTCGACCTCATCCTGCGCGATCTCCCCCGGTAGCCGCGCCCACCCACGATGCCGGTTCCCGCCGTCACGCGGACACTCACCGGCGGGCGCTGACCGATGAGGGCTCACCGATGGGGGGCTGACCGGCGCGGGGCCCGGCTGTCATGCGCTGAGCTGGAGGCGTGGCCCGGCGAACGTCGCCATGATCTCATCAAAGGTTACCTCCGGCCGGTAGCCGGCACCCGGCGCTTTTTCACCTCGCCACCGGAGCGCGTCGAACTGCAAGGTCCACAGTTCGCTCTCCGTCGCCGGAAGCGCGACGACGACCGCATCGTCCTCGTCGTCCATCTGCCCGGTCAGCCAGGAGACCTGGTCCGACGGCAGCGCACAGACATACACCACCTCGCCCGCGGCGTTCGCCCGCACGGCGCGCAGTTGTTCCGCCTGGCTGTCCACGCCCAAGGCCGCGCCCAGACGCTCGGCGACCAGCTGCCGTTCCCAGGCGTCGGCATCCTGCGCGATCCGGACGATGACACCGCGCACCTCCAGCTCAAGGTGGATCCGCAGGTTGACGTCGGTGTCTCCGTCGAAGTACCAGGCGATCAGATCCGGCAACGCGGCACGAATCTCCTCGGCGGTCGTCTCGGCTGCCACCAGACCAGGACACTGCGGCGACCAGGCCGACCAGCAGGGGCCGTCCCGGCGAACCAGCACCGATACCGCCCTAGACACTATCGATCACCTCCAACGCCTCCTCGACCGTCAGCCCCACCTGCTTGACCAGTATCTGCCGGACGACCCCCGGCCCGACGGTGATCCGGTCATGAAAAGCGAGACGAAGTCGTGGACGTCCGTCCGCCTCCAGCCACCGGTGAGCTGAACCGTCCTGTTTTGTCACGCGATATCCCAATCGTCCAAGCACTCGCAGAAGCTGACGCGCCTTCAACGAGGGAAACTCCCCGGTCACGGAGAGCCGGCGGCCAGGAATGAAACCAGAAGAATCGCACGGATGGTCGTGCGGGCGAATGACTTCATCTCGATACTCCACGTCGTGGTCAAGGACGGGACGTCTCCATGGTAGCCGAGAAGAGAAGCAGGACAATA
>NZ_CDWRCM010000164.1:9168-9919 GCF_977927585.1 Frankia sp. CcWB2
GGAGTCGAAATGAAACAACTTGCGCGTTTCGAACCCTCCACAGGCCTGTGACCTGCGATGATGCTCTCGATCACGTATTTGTTACTTCATTACGTCCCCTATGCGCCGCGCGGCCACTCGTCCAGGTAGCGCAACACCACGGTGAGGCTGTTACGCAGTTCCCGCCGCGGTGACCTCGCCGCCGGCACCGGGACCGCCGGCGGTCCCGTCGGCGGGGCGGTGCCGCGCGGGGATGTCAACCTGCTGGTTGCGCCGCACCATGTCGACGATCCGGTTCACCGGTCCCACCACGAACAGCTCGTCCCCGGGCCGGAGCCGGGTGTGGCGTCCCGGCCGGTAGTCCGGCCCGCCGCCGGGCGCCCCCTGGCCGTCCCGGTCCACGCCGCCGCCGGTGTCCGCGTTCGCGGCTGTGGTGATCACGGCGAGCACCCGGGTCCCGGTGGACAGCTCCCGCAGGGTCGGGCCGACCAGCCCGCCGCCGGCGTGGATGGTCATCCTGGCCACCAGGAACGGCGTGCGCTGCACGTAGAAAGTACTGATGACGTCGTAACCGAGCGCCGCGCCGACGAAATACGGCGTGGCCAGGGCGGACGCGCTGCGTGCCGTATGGATGCCGAAGCGCCGCTCGACCTCGTCGGCCATCGTGGTGTCGAAGATCCGCAGCACCACCCGCAGGTCGGGATAGTGCGTGTCTGTCTCTTATACACATCTCCGAGCCCACGAGACGGACTCCTATCTCGTACGCCGTCTT
>NZ_CDWRCM010000165.1:0-4532 GCF_977927585.1 Frankia sp. CcWB2
GTACGGGGCGTTCAGGCCGTGCAGCCGCGACCGACTCGTGATGATGACCGCGCAGCCCGGGCTGGTCGGCATCAGCGGCCGGATCTGCGCCTCGCCCCCCGCGTTGTCGAGGATGATCAGAACCTTGCGGGTCACGAGCAGCTCCCGGTACATCTCGCCGAGATCGTCGGGGTCGGCCGGTACCGCGGAGCGGCTGACCCCGAGCGTCTGGACGAACCGGGACAGCACCCGGGCCGGGTCCAGTGGGGTGCTGTTGCCCCGCAGGTCCACGTACAGCGTGTCGGTGAACCCCGTGCGGACGCGATGCGCGACGTGCACGGCCAAGGCGGTCTTGCCGGCGCCGGCCTTACCCGCGAACGCCGCCACCACGGTTCCCCATGACAGCCCGACCGGATCGGTCAGCATGGCGTGCACCTGGGCCTGGATCGTGTCGCGCCCGGTGTATTCGCGGATGTCCGGGGGCAGCTGGTATCCCCCCTGGCTCGTGGGCGCCACGGAGACCGGCCGGTCGAGCGAGCGGGGCGGGGTCCAGACCAGGCTGGACGTGCCGCGCAGCACGTCCTCCTGCAGCTGCTGCAACATCGCGGAGTCCAGCCCCAGGTCGTGCAGTGCCTCCAGGCCCTCTCGGCAGGCCCGGGCCGCGTCCTCGATCCGACCGTCCCGATAGAAGGCGAGAACCAGCTCCCGGCGCAGCCCGTCGTCGTGGGGGTGCCGTGTCACCAGCACGCGCAGATCCCCGATGACCTCGCGATGACGACCCAGGGAGAGGTCGGCGGCGATCCGGGTCGTGACGACGTCGAGCTGGAGTTCGTCGAGGGCGTCCACGTAGGCCCGGGTGAACGGGTAGTCGATCAGGTCGACCAGCGGCGGTCCCCGCCAGAGGGCCTGGGCCTCCTGCAGCGGGGCGATCGCGCTCACCGGGTCACCGTCGTCCACCGCGCGCCGGCCCTGTTCCAGCAGCCGACGGGCCTGTTCGGAGTCGATCTGCTCCGGGCGTACGTCGAGGACGTACCCGGTCCCCTTGCGCAACAGCACCTCGGGCCCGGTCTCCAGCCGCCGCCGCAGCTCGCTGACATGGGTGCGCAATGTGGCCAGCGCCTTCTCCGGCGGTGGATCCCCCCAGATCACCTCCAGCAGCCGGTGACCGGGCACCACCTGACCGGCTTCCAGCAGCAACGCGGCCATCAGCACCTTGCGCTGGGTGCCGCCTAGCACGATGGGTGCCCCCCGGCGGTGATCTCCAACGGGCCGAGGATGGCGAACTGCAGGTTGTCGCGGTCGGGCATCTGGTCCTCTCGTACGACCCCCGGTGATGTCTGTTTACCGCAGCGTGCGCCGGGAGGGGACATGGCGGCAACCACCGATCTGGAACGACCCCTGTCGTTTCCGCGTCAGGCCTGCCCGGTGCCCGGTGCCCGGTGCGACGCTGGTAGCGGTCCGGCTCCGTGGGGCGTCGCGTGACCCGATCGCGGAATCCGGCTGTTTCGATCAACACATTCTCAATGGTTCTGGTGATTGTGCGTGCAGTGGGCGTTGATCGCTCGGAGGTGCACTGAGCCCACGAAACCGAGGGTGGCAGGCGGCCGGGAGACGGCCGGCGAGGCGGAGGGGGTTGGGAGCATGGCGATCACGGTGCCCAGGAGCCTGGCGAGGCGGCCCGCGTCGGCAGCGGGCCCGGGTCCGGGCCCGGCGGTGGCCCGGACCCGGGCACCGCGGCCGGCGGCCGGGGCGGGCTTTCTCCCGCGGCGGGCCGGCGGACTGCCGCACGAGCTGGTCTTCCGGATCGAGTCGGTGTCCCGGCACGCCTCGGTCCGGCACGTGCACATAGAGACCGGCGAGGGCGCGGTGCTGGCCGACTGGTGGTCGCGGGGCCGGGTCGAGCTGATGGCGGCCGGCCGGCCGTTCGTGCTGGAGACCGATCTCGATGGTTCCGGGATCCGTCTGGTCGAACCCATGGGACGGGTGCCCCTGGCCGCCTTCGAGCCAGGCCGCCACGGGGGCCGGGTGCGCCTGTCGGACGGTGCCACGCTGCGCTGGCTCACGCCGATCCGCGGCGAGTTCGCCAGCGGGCTCGTGGGTCACCGCGACGTGAACATCATCCGGTTTGCGCTGGACGGAACGGCGCTTGTCGTGGCCAATCCGGATGCGCTCGACCCGGGGGTCACCCGGGTGGCCCGGACGCCGGGTGCGGGTTCGGGACATGTCTGTCGGGGGAAAGTCGCGGACCCGCGGCTGGGATGGGTTCCCGACGTGGTAGCCCTGCTCGTCCTCGGCTGGTTTCTTCGGGTGGTCGAGTCCGAGGTCGTCGGATCTTCTCGATCGCGTGTTCGATACCTAGGTGCTTGACGGGCGGCGTCGGAGAGGGTTCACTACTTTGTGATCGAACCTATGTTCGAGATCTGGGAGGTGTCGTGACCACCGTGACCAGTCGGCCGATCAGTGGCTCGATCAGTGGCTCGGACCCGGCGGGAGGAGCGGCCCGCAGTAAGGGCGCGTTCGGCGGCCATGGTGGATCCACCGGGCCGCGCGGTGCGTCCACCGAGCCGGTTGGACGGACCCTGGTGTCGGCGGCGGGGCTGCCCCGCCGCTCCCGTGACGATCTGTTGGTCGCCGCCCGGCGCGGTCTCGGTGAGGCCGAGTACGCCCAGACGACCGGGGATCGCTACGCCCTCGCCCATCTCGCGGCGCTGCGGGCGGCGGCCGCCGTCCTGGCGGACCGGGCCCGGCCCCGTCCCGGTCGTCGCGGTCGGCCCGTGAGTGCCTGGTGCCTGCTTGTCCGGGTGGCCCCCGAGCTCGCGGAGTGGGCGGAGTTCTTCGCGGCGGGGGCCGCCCGGCGATCGGCGGCCGAGGCCGGGCTGAAGGTGGTGACCAGGCGGGAGGCCGACGATCTGATCCATCAGGTCGATCTGTTCATCGGGGTTGTCGAGGGCGTGCTGGGCCTGCCGTCCCAACCAGTGATCGCCGGCACCGGTCCGGTCGGGCGTGGGGAGGTCGCGATGGTCACGCCGCCGAGCCGACCACGGTCAGCCTGCCCTCGGCCCGGCGACGCCCCGGGCGGGTGACGAGCGGTTGCGTTTACGATGAGCATCAGTCACTATCGGTTACCCCCCCGAGGGGCAGTGGCTGGCGGAGCAGGAGATCATCGATGGTCCTCACCGGTTCTGGGCATCGGCACCGCGGCGCGCATCGGGCCGTGCCGTCCGCCGTTGCGCGTCGCAACAGCTGGGTACTGCGGGTCGTAGGGCTGTCGGCTGGCGGGCTGGTCGTCGGGGTTGTCATAGGTCTCACCGTGGGTCAGTGACGCGCCCGGTCCTCCGGCGTGGGCGAGCGGGCTGATGGCGGCGATGCCGGCCTGAGGAGGCACGACGCGCATGACCAGCCATGTCACCGGCGCGGATCTGCGGCAGGCTGCGATCTGGCACGGCCTGCGGACGGTCCTGCCCGGATCGGCAGCGGGGGTTCCGGCCTGGTCGGTGGCCCCGACGGCCGCGACCATCCCGCCGATCATCGTTGCCGCGGGCGGTGGGAGTGGTAGCTTCGCTGTCCCCCTGGCGGTCGAGGGCTACCTGGTGATCGTCGTGGACCCGTCGCCGGACGCCCTGGCAGCGTTGCGCCGTCGCGCCGACGAACGGGGCGTCGCCGACCGGGTCACGGCCGAGCAGGGCGATCTGGGCGACCTGACCGGCATCGTCGGCACCGAGACCGCCGATTTGTTGCTGTGCCACTCCGTCCTCGACGTCGTTGACGATCCCGGGGCCGCGCTGGCGGGGGCCCTGCGGGTGCTGCGCCCGGGAGGCGTCCTCAGCCTCGTCGTCGCGGGCCGGGCTGCCACAGTGCTCGCCCGTGCCCTGGCGGGTCGCTTCGAGCAGGCGCAGGCCGTGCTGACCGGCCAGGGCACCGGGGCGCCCCGGGCGGCCGCCGGGTTCACCACCGCCGAGATCGTCGCGCTGGTGGACGGGGCTGGCGCGGACGTCGTCGACGTCCACGGGGTGCGCGTGTTCGCCGACCTGGTCCCCGGGGCACTGGTCGACTCCGATGCCTTCACCGCGCAGCGGCTGCTACGCCTGGAACTGGCCGCGGCCGCCCGGGAGCCGTTCCGTGACCTCGCGGCACAGCTGCATGTGCTTGCCCGCCGTCGTGCCGCTGGTACCGCTTGTGAAACCGGCACCGCCGGTTCCCGTGATCGTGGATTTCCCGGTATGAAAGACCCCAGTTCGGGCACGGACCAGGTGACGGGAATCGCTCGGTTCCAACCAGCATGACAGGTTGCCTACCGCACCCGCCCGCACATGCCTATCCTTGGTTATCAGGTTCCGTCCGCCGGGCCTACAGGTCGTGGGAGGAGCGTCGATGCCGCTCTCGGAGAACGAGCAGCGCCTGCTGGAGCAGATCGAGCGCGCTCTCGTACAGGACGATCCGAAGTTTGCCAGTACCGTCCGTTCGACGGACCCCCGTACCTACCTGCTGCGCCGGGTGCGCCGCAGCGCGGTCGTCTTCGTCCTCGGTCTGGCCGTCCTGGTCGTCGGCGTGGT
>NZ_CDWRCM010000165.1:4789-8927 GCF_977927585.1 Frankia sp. CcWB2
CTCAACCAGGTACCGCTGACGGTGATCCTCGGCATCCTCGGTTTCCTCATGATGTTGTTCGCCGCGCTGCGCGGTGCGGCGGGCCTGCGCCGGATCAGCGGCCGTGACACCGGTCACCGGCGGCCGGGCGGTGTGCAGGGGGGATCGAAGCCGAAGCCGCGGGCTAGGGCTCCGTTCATGGAACGGGTCGAGGAGCGGTGGCGGCGGCGCTGGGAGGACCGTCCCTGACCGGGTCCGGCCAGTCCTGATTGTCATCATTGTCATCGTTCTGAATCGTGGCGGGCGTGGCGGGTGCGTCGTCCCCGCCGCCTCCCTGTCCCGTCCTCGACCGTCCGCGCGCCGAGGTCGGCGCGTCGCGTCGGAGAACCGATGCCGGGGCGATCCGCGCCAACATCCGCCTGGCCCGCGGTGCCAGCACCCACAGCGTGGTGGTGGCCAGGACGACATCCTCGCCGAGGTCTGCGACGGACGGCGGCGCGGCCATCTCCGGTGGCGCGTAGCGGGCCCGCTCCTCCGCGGAGGCCAGCCGGGCGAGTGCCGCGCGGGCCTGCGGGTAGGCCGTGGGGGGCCCGCCGTCCCCGGATTGCCACGCAGACGGTTCCGGGCGGGACCCCGGGGCCTGTGCGGTGGTCGGCTCGGCGTCCAGGTAGGCGGTCAGCCGGGCCACCCCGGCCCGCGGCGAGTCGCTCGGCCGGATCATGATTCCCAGATCCGCGGCGACGTCCAGCAGTTCTGCCCAGGCGTCGTGGACCCGTTCCAGCGTCGCCCCAGACGGGTCTGAAGGATCGTCTTCGGCCGGGCGCAGCCGGACCCGCCTCCGCTGGATCCGGGTGATCGCCGGAACGGCCAGCAGGCCCAGGACGGGCAGGGCACCGCACAGCCAGATCACCCAGGAGGGAATCCCGGTGGAGGTCGATGCGCCATCACCTGACCGCGGGGCGTCCACCGCGGTCGGATCGTCGCCGGGAGCCGGCGTGGAGGTATCCGGCACGGGCACCGGCTCGGGCGCTGCCTGCAGTTCGGTCTGATCCTGATCTTCCGGCAGGGCGGCCTCATTGTCGGGGTCCTCGGGCCCGGCGGGGGCGTAGGACGGCGCCGAGGTGGCTCCGTCGCTGCGGCGGGTCGGCTCGAAGCTGATCCAGCCGATCGACGGGAACCAGACCTCAGGCCAGGCATGCGCCTGCCGGTTGGTGATGACGTAGCTGCCGTCACTCTGCCGCTCCCCGGGGACGAAGCCGATCGCGACCCGGGCGGGTAGGCCCAGTATCCGCACCATGACCGTCATGGCCGAGGCGAACTGCTCGCAGTAGCCGCGGTGGGTGTCGAACAGGAACTGGCTGAGCGCGCCCTCCTGCGTGGTGGGGGCGCCCTGGAGGTCGTAGGTGAACTGCGGCCCCCGCAGGTATTCCTGGATCGCGTACACCTTTTCATAGGGGGTGCGCGCATCCGCGGTCACGGCCTTGGTGAGCTGGCGCAGCTGGGGATCGAGATTGTCAGGGAGCGCGGTCGCGATGTCGAGCGAGTCCGGGATCGGCCCGGTCGCGGCCTGAAGTTGCGCGCTCGTGGGATTCGGCACCACCGCGTCCACCTGGTAGTGCGCGTTCGCCGTCGAGGCCCGGGTCGAGAAGATCGTGCCTGTCGGGCTCGTCAGCCGCCAGTCGCCGGTCAGCCCCTCGATCCGGGTTGGGATGCCCGGAACCGGCAGATACAGCTCGTTGAACCGCCCGGTGACGGCCACTTCCGCACGCACCGACTGGGTGGTGCCGCCCGTCCGTGGTTTCGGTAGTCCCTCGCTGACCCGGTTCTCCCGGGTGGCGTTCAACGCCCGCAGGGTGAACAGCTGGCCGTCGAAGTTCTCCAGGGCCGTCAGTCGCAGATACTCCGGCTTGTCGAAGCGCACCCGAAGCAGGGGCACCTCCGTGCTGGCGTGCAGCTGCTGGCTCACCGAGACGATCGGCTGCACGACGCTGGCTGAACTCGGACTGTCCCCGGCGCCGGATCCACCCTTGCGCGACACTAGTCCCTCGCCGTCAAGGGACGGCAGGCCCAACGGCACCGCGATCGCAGCGACCAGCGCGGTGACGGCGACCCCGAGCGCGCCCACGGCGAGGCGACCGCCGAACATCTCGACGCCGGCCCTCCGCTGGTCGGAGACGGTCCGGCCCCATCGCCCGTACGCCAACCGCCCGTCGAGCAGGAGCAGGGCGATGAAGCTCACCGCGCCGAGTAGGAAGGGCACCGTGCCGACGCCCCCGGGCAGAATCGCCGCCGACACCGCATACAGCGCCAGCAGCGGAAGGCCGCCGAGCGTCGGGTGGTCGAACTTCACCACGATCAGATCGACGATCATGACCAGGAGGTAGACGCCGATCACCGTGAGGACCACCAGGCCCGGCCGATCGGGCACCGGCGCGGCCAGCCGTGAGATGTCGGAGCCGCCGGCGGAGATGAGCGTGCGCAGCGTCTTGACCGTGGTGGCGGTCGGCAGGAAGCCCAGCAACGCCGTCGACCGCGCGGACAGCACGGTGACGGTGCCGATGAGGCCGACCAGACTGAGCAGGATCCCGGCCGCCGCCGGCAGCAGGAGCAGGCGGCTCGCCACCCCCGTCCCGACGGCCACGGCCGTGGCGACGAGTACCGGCCCGAACCACCAGAGGACACCCTCGAACAGACGGGTCAGCGCGCTGGTGGACAGCAGACAGACGACGGTGACGATCACTGTGGGCACCGGGCGGGCGTTCACGGCACCGACCGTCCGCCGATGTGGAGACCGCCGCTGTGCCCCGTTGCCCCGGTGAGTCCCACGGTCCCGGTGAGTCCCGTTGCCCCGGTGAGTCCCACGGTCCCGGCACGTCCGGAGACTCCGGCGGCACTCGAGGCACCGACGCCGCCCGTGCCCCGGGCCCGGGCGGCGACCCGCGGCCACATCGCCGCGAGGCTGGTGCCCGCCGCCGCGACAAGGACCGCCCAGCCGGCGCGGGTGAGCACCGCGTGCGTCGTTCCGAGGTCGGCGGCGATCTTCGGGGCCGCCGCGGCGGTGCTCCAGCTGGCCACGTCGACGAGCACCGCGATCGCCGGGGCGCTGCGGGGCCGCAGCCCGGCCAGCGCGGCGGCAGTGGGCGCATCGGTGTGGCCGAGGACGGCGACAAACATGCCGCCGTGATCGGCCTGCCTGCGGCCGGCCGCGAGCGATGGGTGCAGGGACTCGGTGGGGGCGGGCGTCAGCGTTGAAAGCTCGTCGAGGAGCCCGCCGACGGTACCCCCCGCGGCGATGGCCGCCAGCCCCTGATCGGCCAGCAGTCGGACCCGGTACCCGCCCCGGACGAGGTGGACGCCGATCGCCCCGACCGCGCTCACCGCCCACTCGAACGATGCTGAGGGGCCTCTGTCGGGCCACGCCCGGGCCCGGGTGTCGATCAGGATAGTCGCCCCGCCCGTCTGCGGGTGCTCCTCGCGCCGGACCATCAGCTCGCCGCGGCGGGCGGTTGTCTTCCAATGCACCTTGCGCAGGTCGTCGCCGGACCGGTACGGACGGGTCGTCGTCTCGTTCTCACCCGCGAGCCCGGTCGGGCGGCGCAGCTGGGTGCTGACACGCGCGGCACCGGTCGGGCGGGCCGACGGCAGCCGCTCGATCGGGGGGGCCACGACCAGCTCGTCCAGGCTGCGGAAACTGCGCGACAGTTCGCACAGCCCGAACGGGTCACCGAGGCGGATCGCCATCGGTCCGATCTGGTAGCGACCGCGCATCCCCGCGTGCAGGACATAGGACAGGTCCCGGCTGCCACCGGGCTCGATCCGGCCGAGTACGAACCGGACCCCGCCGCCCAGCCCGTCCGCGGCGGCGTCCTCCACCAGGAGCACCGACGACGGCGACCGGCTGACGTTTTCCAGTCTGATCCGGACCGAGACCCGGTCCCCGGCGGTCACCCGGCTCGGTTCGAGCCGGCGGGTGCAGGCGAGCCGGTAGCGGGTCCGGCAGACGAAGGCCGCCGCGAGCACGGGGAGGAGAATGAGGAGCAGGCCGATCCGCAGCAGGTCCTGCTCGCCGAGCACGGCCGCGGACGCCGCGCAGGCGATGCCGGCGGCGACGAACGACCGGCCGCGGATCGTCAGGCCACGCAGCGCCGCGACAAAGTCG
>NZ_CDWRCM010000165.1:9068-9499 GCF_977927585.1 Frankia sp. CcWB2
CTCTAACGGCCGTGCCGGGTTGGGCGTGCCGTACCGGGACGAAGGATCGGAATCCGGCGCAGGACGTCGGTCAGGATGCGGGCGGCGACCTCGATCGTCGGCTCTCCGGAGAGCATGATCTCGGGCTGCAGCAGTAGGCGGTGCGCCATGACCGGGACAGCCATCTCCTGAACGTCGTCGGGGAGGACGAAACCGCGCTGGTCCAGGGCCGCGCGGGCTCGGGCAGCACGGATGAGATGCAGCGCCGCCCGGGGGGACGCGCCGAGCGCGATCTCAGGATGCGTGCGGGTCCCGCCGACCAGGTCGACGATGTAGTGGCGCGCTTCGGGCGAGACGTGCACCGTGCGGACGAGTGCGATCAGCTTGGCGATCTCGGCGGCGTCGGTGACCGGGGTGATGCCGGCCAGCGGGTTGGCGTTGCCGTGGCTGTC
>NZ_CDWRCM010000165.1:9861-10448 GCF_977927585.1 Frankia sp. CcWB2
GGGGTAGCCCATCGAGATCCGGGCGGTGAAACGGTCGCGCTGGGCCTCCGGCAACGCCCGGGTGCCCTCCATCTCCACCGGGTTCTGGGTCGCGATCACCATGAAGGGCGACTCGAGCCGGTAGGTGACGCCGTCGACCGTGACCTGGTGTTCTTCCATGCATTCGAGGAGCGCCGACTGCGCCTTCGGCTCGGCGCGGTTGATCTCGTCGCCGACGACGATGTTGGCGAACACCGGACCGGGACGGAACTCGAAGTCACGGGTGCCCTGGTTGTAGACGCTGACCCCGGTGACGTCGCTGGGGAGCAGGTCCGGAGTGAACTGGATGCGGCGTACCCGGGCGTCGATGGACCGTGCGAGGGCCTTGGCGAGCATGGTCTTGCCGACCCCGGGGACGTCCTCGATCAGCAGATGGCCCTCGGACAGCAGCACGACCAGGGCCGCCGTGATCGCCTCGGACTTGCCGTCGATGACCGTCTCGATGCTGGCCCGCACCCGGTTGGTGACATCGGCGAGATGGCCGATGTCGGTCACCGGGTCACGCCAGTGCAGAAGACCAGGGTCGGTCACCACGAGTTTGGCCCCCC
>NZ_CDWRCM010000166.1:0-3809 GCF_977927585.1 Frankia sp. CcWB2
TCTCCGACGTCCCGACGATCGGCACCCCCAACAGGTCGAACCCCCCGCGTTCCGGGGAGTCGTGGCTGTGCCGGCCGGGCGAGCGGTCGAGCACGACACCGACGACCGACCAGCCCGACGTCGGATCCCGCTGGGCCAGCCGGACCAACGCCGCCGCGGAGTCTCCCGCCCCGACCACCAGCACCCGGTGCAGGCAGCGGCCCGCCCGGCGCATCCGGTGCAGGTAGCCGCGCGCGGCGGCGCGGCCGGCCACGGTCAGCAGCAGCGCCGCCGGGAAGGCGATCAGCACGTAGGCACGCGCGAGCTCGGCCTTGGTCGCATAGGACAGGACGGCCACCACCGCGGTGAGCTGCGCGGCGGCGTTGAGGACCCGGCGGAACTCCTCCGAGCCACTGCCGAGGAACCGGCTCTCGTACGCCCGGCTCAGGTACATCGACAACACCCATGCGACGGGCAGCAGGATCGACATGGCGACATACGGCGTCGCGGAGACCGGCTTCAGGTCGAACTCGACCAGTCCGCCGAACCGGACCAGGTAGGCCACTCCCGCCGCGACCACGCAGGCGACCGCGTCGGAGCCCACGAGCAGCCAGCCGTACGGCCGTTCCCAGCGAACCTTCGCCCGGTAGCCGACGGCACCGTCGGACGCTCGGTCCGCGCCGGGGTCCGCGCCCACCTCGTAGCGGTCGTACCAGGCGGGCCCATCGGCCCCGTCGAGCGGTTTCGGGATGGCATCCGTGCCCGGCCCCGCGGCCAACCCCACCTGTGCATGGCTGAAGACAGTGCCCGTCACCTGGCAGACCCCCCACGGCCGCAACATCTTCGGACCGACGACGGGGAGAACACTGGTTGGCGCCGACAACGCGTGTCACCTGTGTATCGACGCGCCCCGGCCTGGTGCCGAGCCCCCGAACCCGCCGCACCACCGACCATCCGGACCCCCCATCCGACCGGCACTGCACGTACGCGCGTAACTCTAACGTGCCGAGATGGGAGGATCCACGGCGTCAACCCCCGATGACTCATACGCGTAACAAAAATCGCAACTAGGCGTCCAGCGACACCACGGTCAAGCAACACCGGACAGGTACGCCCGTAGCAGCCGCTCGGCCTCGTCGATCGCGGCGAGCTCGACGTACTCGTCCCGGGTATGGGCCAGGTTGGGATCGCCCGGCCCGTAGTTGAGCGCCGGGATTCCGAGCTCGGCGAAGCGCGCCACGTCCGTCCAGCCGTACTTCGCCACCGGCACTCGACCGGTGGCGGCGACGAACGCCGCCGCGGGCGGGGCGGCGAGCCCGGGCAGCGCCCCGCCAGCGAGATCGGTGACCTCGACGTCGTAGCCCCCCAACACCTCGCGGACATGCGCCACCGCCTCGTCGGGGCCGCGGTCCGGGGCGAACCGGAAGTTTACCGTGACCTGGCACCGGTCGGGGATCACGTTGCCCGCTACCCCACCGTCGATCCGCACCGCGCAGAGCCCCTCGCGGTAAGTGCAGCCGTCCAGCGTCACCGTCCGCGCCCGGTAGCCGGCGAGGCGGCGGAGCAGATCGCCGGCCTTGTGGATGGCGTTGTCCCCGAGCCACGACCGGGCCGAGTGCGCCCGGGTGCCGGGGAGCGTCACGACCACCCGCAGGGTGCCCTGGCAACCCGCCTCGATCTCGCCGGAGGTCGGTTCCATCAGGATGGCCAGATCCGCCGCCAGCCAGTCCCGGTGCCAGGCGGCGAGCCGGCGCAGCCCGTTACGGGCCACCTCGACCTCCTCGTGGTCATAGCAGACCCAGGTGACGTCGTGACTCATCGCGCCGGGCGTGGCGACCGGGAGCGTGCCCGCGAGCCGCAGCGCGACCGCGACCCCTGCCTTCATGTCCGAGGTCCCGCAGCCGTAGAGCCGCCCGCCCACCACACGCGAGGGCAGGTTGCCCGCCAGCGGAACGGTGTCCAGATGGCCGGCGAGCAGGATCCGGCCGGGCAACCCCAGCTCGGTCCTGGCCACCACGGCGTCACCGTCCCGGTCGACCCGCAGCCCGTCCACCGCGGTGAGCGCCTTCTCCACCGCATCCGCGAGGGCGGCCTCGTCCCCACTTACCGAGGGCACGTCGACCAGCGCCCGGGTCAGCTCGCCGACGGGCGCCGTGAGGTCGAGGCTCATGCCGTCACCCTACGGCCACCGGGCCAGCGGATCGTTAACCGGCGACAGGACGCCAGCCAGCAATAAGATCGCTAACCGGTGACAGGATCGTTAGCCGGCGACGCCGTGCTCCCGCAGGATGTCGTTCAGCGCCAGCTTGTCGTGGATCTCGCCCTCGGCGAGCGTCCGCAGCACCAGGATGCAGGGCATCGCGAACTCCCCGCCCGGGAACGACTTCACCCGGTTGGAACCGACCGCGACCGCCCGCTCCGGGATCTCCCCGCGCGGGTATTCCGCGCCGGTCGTGGCGTCGAAGACATGGGTGGAGGCGGTCAGGATCGCCCCGGCGCCGAGCTTGGCCCCGCGGCGCACCCGCGCGCCGTCCACCACCATGCAGCGACTGCCGACGAAGGCGTCGTCCTCGACGACGACGGGGACCGCGTTCGGCGGCTCCAGAACCCCGCCGAGCCCGGCCCCACCGGACAGGTGCACGTTGCGGCCGACCTGGGCGCAGGACCCGACCGTGGCCCAGGTGTCGACGAGGGTGCCGGCACCGACGTAGCCGCCGATGTTGGTGTAGCTCGGCATGAGGACGGCCCCGGGCTCGACGTGCGCGCCCCAGCGCACGATCGCGCCCGGTACCACCCGCACGCCGTCGAATCGGGTCTTGAGCGGCACCCGGTCATGGAAGCGGAAGTCACCCGCGGACGACTCGACCATGGCGAGAACCTTGAAGGACAGCAGGATCGCCCGCTTGGCCCGCTCGTCAACGGCGACCGAGCCGCCCGCGGTGACCGTGGCGACCCGGGCCACGCCCGCATCGATGGCGTCGACGGCGGCCACCACGATCTTGCGGGCGTCGGCGTCGTCAGTGTTCAGCTCCGCCCGCCGTTCCCACAGTTCGTCGACGGCGGGATCGATCGGAGAGTCGAGGGATGTGTTCGAGGCGCTCACAAGCCCGACCCTACGAGGTGGCCCCGGCCTCGCGAGGTAGCGGGGCCACGGATCCGGGCCGGGTGCTAACGGATGTCCGGCTCGGCGCCCCCATAGCTACCCTGAGCGATCGGCTGACCGTAGTCGGGCCGAGCGCCGTAGTCAGGCTGCCCCGTGGCGGCGACCGGCGACAGCATCGTCATCCGTTCGGGAACCGTCGCCACCTGCGAGTCCGCAGCGGTCAGGGCGATCCGGACGTGATACCGGCCATCCTCCCCGTAAAACGTCCCGGGCGCGACGAGTATCCCGACCTCGGCCAGCGCGTCCACCGTGGCCCAGGCGTCCTCACCCCGGGTTGCCCACAGGTAGAGGCCGGCCTCGCTGTGATCGATGGTGAATCCCGCGACCGCGAGTGCCGCCGCGAGGACGGCCCGCCGGTTGGCGTAGCGCGCCCGCTGATCCGCCACATGCATGTCGTCGGCGTACGCGGCCGCCATGGCGGCCTGCACGGGCGTCGGCATCATGAAGCCGGCGTGCTTGCGGACCGCGAGGAGGCCCTCGACCAGGGCCGAGTCACCGGTGACGAACCCGGCCCGGTAGCCCGCGAGGTTGGACCGCTTCGACAGCGAATGCACTGCCAGCAGTCCCTCGTGGGAGCCGCCGCACACGTCGGGGTGCAGCACCGAGACGGGCCGGCTCTCCCAGCCCAGCTCGATGTAGCACTCGTCGCTGGCGACGATCACACCGC
>NZ_CDWRCM010000166.1:4279-10099 GCF_977927585.1 Frankia sp. CcWB2
TCCCGCGCCCAGGTGACCACGGCGCGCATCTCGGCGACCGTGAGCACCCGCCCGGTCGGGTTCCCCGGCGAGTTCAACCAGATCAGGGTCACCCCATCGGCCGGGCCCACCACCGGTTCGCAGCGGGCGAGCAGCGCGCCGACCTCGTAGGTCGGATAGGCCGGAGTCGGCACCCACACCCGGTCACCAGGTTCGAGCCCGAGCTGACCGGGGAGCTGAGCCACCAGTTCCTTCGTCCCGAGCACGGGCAGCACCGCGCCCGGGTCGACGAGCACGCCGAGCCGGCGGGCCAGCCAGCCGGCCGCCGCCTCGCGCAGTTCCGGGGTACCCGCTGACCGCGGGTACCCCGGAGCGTCAGCGGAGCCCGCCAGCGCCTGCTGCACGACGGCCGGCGCGGCGTCGACCGGAGTACCCACCGAGAGGTCGACCAACCCGTAGGGATGCAGCCGGGCCTTCTCCTTGAAGGAGACCAGCTGGTCCCACGGGAAGTCGGGCAGCCGCACCCGGGACCGGGCCGGTGACCGCGGGACTCCGGAGATGTTGCCGGGTCTCCCAGGGCCGCTCAGGACTCGCCCTGAGGAGCCAGCGCGGCGACCGTCGGCGGGTCGAAGTCCAAGGCGCCGACCTTCGATGCGCCGCCAGGCGACCCGAGCTCCTCAAAGAAGTTCGCGTTGGTGTCGGTGTACCCCTTCCACTGATCGGGAACGTCGTCCTCGTAGTAGATGGCCTCCACCGGGCAGACCGGCTCACAGGCACCACAGTCGACGCACTCGTCAGGCTGGATGTAGAGCATCCGTCCGCCTTCGTAGATGCAGTCGACCGGGCACTCCTCGATGCAGGCCCTGTCCTTGACATCGACGCAGGGCTCTGCGATGACGTAGGTCACCGGTTTTTCCTCCTCCGGCTCACGGGCGACTGAGTCCTTAGTATCGACCTGGACAGTTCCGTGTCGACAACAAGGGCGTGCGCTGGTGGTGTATGTCGTCCGCATCACTCCGGCCGATGTCGGCGCGCGAGTTATGCTCCGCCACCGCATCCCCGGACCGGTATCCCTCAGTGATGTTCTCGGAACGTTGCGGTCATGGTCATCGGGTGTGCTCACGGTTGTCACTGCCGAGGGCACACCCGTCCAGGTTACCGAGGATGCCGTCGTAGCGGCACGCGTCATCCCACCCCGCCCACCGACACGACGTACGCGGAATGTCCCGGGTGCGACGGCTCTCACGGAGATTGTCCCGAATACGACTACCCCGAAGGCGACTATCGCGGAGGCGACTGTCCTGGGGACGACCGTCCCGGACCCGCCCGATCCAGAGGCGCCCGATCCAGAGGCGCCCAATTCGAAGGTGCCCGGCCTGAAGGCGGCTGCCCCACCAGGAGCGGCTGCTCCGGAGGCGGCTGCCCCCGGCGTGAACGCTCCGAGCGAGCTCTCGTGAGCACCCGCAGCCGCGGCAGGTTCGCCGAGGTCGTGCGCCGCGAGCCGATCGACCTGGCGGTCGCCTGCCATCTGCTCACCGCCGAGGTCGACCCGGCAGCCGACACCCCCGACGCCACCGCCACCCTGAACGCCCTCGACACACTCGCCGCGCAGGCCCGTCCACTGCTCGCCGCGCGGACGACCTCGAGCCGACGGTCCCGGTTCCCCCGGGCCGACCACGGTACGCCGATGGCACGCCAGACCGGCGCACCGGGGCAGGCACCACCCGGGCAGGCACAGCCCGGGCAGGCACAGCCGGGATCCGGATCCGAGGCGGCGGGGCGCTTGGAGGGGGTCGGCCCGGGAGCGGGGGATTTCGACCCGAGGATCGCCGCCGAGACGCTGCACGAGTCCCTGGGGCTCGCCGCCGGCTTCGCCGGGGCCGAGGACGACTACACCGACCTCCGCTCCTCGCTGCTCCCCGATGTGCTGCGCCGGCGGCGCGGCCTGCCGATCCTGCTCTCCGTCGTCTGGCTCGAGGTGGCCGCCCGGCTCGGGGTCCCCGCCTATCCCGTCGGGCTTCCGGGGCACGTCGTGGTCGCGGTGGGTTCCCCCCAGGACCACGTGCTCGTCGATCCGTTCGCCGCCGGCCGGCTACTGACGGTGCACGACGCCGCAGAAAAGGTACGCGCGGCCGGGTTCGCCTTCACCCGTGCCCACCTCGCTCCGATGAGCGCGCAGGATGTGCTCACCCGGATCCTCGGCAACATCCGGGTCCTCGGGGCGCGCTCGGACGCGCCGCACATGCGGCTGTGGGCCGTCGAGCTGTCCCTGCTGCTCCCCCACCACCCGGCGAGCCTGCGCCGGGAGCGCGGCGAGCTCCGCGTCCGGTTGGGCGACTTTCTCGGCGGGGCCACCGATCTGGCCGCGTTCGCCAACACGGTGGCCGCGGTCGAGCCGGCCGCCGCGGCGGCCGCCCGCCAAGCCGCCGCCGCGGCCCGCGCCCGGCTCAACTAGCCCCGGAGACCGCCCGCTCGCCTCGGGAATCGCCCGTTAGCTTCGGGAACCGTCTGTTTCCCTCCGCGCCTCTGTTCCTCCCGTATCCGCACCCACCGGGTCGAGGTAGCGCCCGTCGTAGAAGACGAGCGGTCCGACATCGTCCCGCGGCTGGGCGAACGAGACGACCTCACCGAGGACGAGGGTATGATCCCCCCCGGGATGGGTCGTGACTGTCCGGCACTCGAAGACCGACAGCGCGCCGTCGAACAGGACCACTCCGGTCTCTGGCCCGATCGAGTGCTCCCATCCCGCGAACATGTCGCCGGGCTGGTCATACGCGCGTTTCGCAAAGTAGCGCGACGTCTCGGCCATGTCCTCGGCAAGCACCGAGACTCCCCACACCCCCGAGGCCATGAGCGGACCGTGGAAGCGGGCGTCCCGGCGGATGCTGGCGAGCACCAGCAGCGGGTCGAGGGAGACCGAGACGAACGAGTTCGCCGTCATGCCGAGATGGCGACCGTCGGCGACGGTCGTGAGGACCGTCACTCCGGTAGCGAACCTGCCGACCGCCCTGCGGAAGTCCGCTGTCCGCAGCGTCGGCCGGTCGGCCTGGAGGGTCTGGGAGGTCTGGGAGGTCTGGGAGGCGGGCGCGCCGGCCCGGTTCTCTCCACGGTGCGCAGGGCTGCCCACCCGACCACGCTACCCGCTCCGCTCACCGCGTGGGCTCACCACGTGGGCGACAGTCCACAAGGGCCGGTGACATCTCCCACATCACAAGAGCCGGTGACATCTCCCAGGGCGAGACGGACGACCGGGTGACCGGACGGCCGGGTGACCGGACCGGTGCTCAGCGACCGGGAGGAAGCACCGCGAGCCCCCGCCGTGCCCCGGCGAGGACGATGACCGCGATCGGGCTCAGTGCCTCGAGCAACAGGAACGCGTACCCGAATCCGCTCGCCCGCAACAACAGGTCCCCCTCGGGGCGGGAACTGGCGAACAGCAGCACGACGACGGCCCAGCCGATGAGCACGGTCGTGGGTCCCAGCCGGGTGCCCGTCAGCCACCGCACCAGCAGCGCGGCACCCCCGTTGCCCACCAGCGCGACCAGTACGCCGAGCGACAGCAGCATCCCCCCCGGCCGCGGACCGGCGGGAACGAGGAAGACGCCGTAGAGACCCAGCCCGACCCCCAGAAATACCCCCAGTGTGTAGGAGGCGGTCAGAAAGGCCCTGCCGGGTTGCGGGTCCGGGGACGGTTGCAACGACGGCCGCGCCGGCTGTCGTTGCAACCGGGTTGAGGGCGGCGTCCGGCGGGGACCGGCGCTGGGACGGGGCATTCTCCGACAGTAGGACATCGTCCGCCGGGCCCGCCCGGTCCTCAGGCGGTCACCAGCTCGGCGGGTACGACGATCACGTCCACCAACGCGCCCCGCCGCCACACCGTGAGTTCCACTGGCCGGCCGATCGTGCCCTCGGTCAGCAGTCGCTGGAGATCACCCGGGGTGACGACGGGCGTCCCGGCCACCGACAGGACGAGATCCCCGGTGAACAGCCCGGCGATCCCGGCCGGGCTGCCGACAACCACCTCGGCCAGCCAGACACCGTGGCGCTGCCCGATCCGCTCGGCCACGGCGGGCGGCAGCGGAACACCCGCCCCCGCGACCCCCAGGTACGCCCGGCGGACCCGGCCGTCGCGCATCAACGCGGCGAGGATCTTCCTCGTCGTGTCGTTCACCGGGACGGCCAGCCCCAGGCCGACACCGGCGACGGCGGTGTTCACCCCCACCATCCGGGCGTCGGCCGTGACCAGCGCCCCGCCGGAGTTACCCGGGTTGAGGGCCGCGTCGGTCTGGATCACCTCGTCGACCACCCGCACGGCCGAGCCCGAACGGGTCGGCAACAACCGGCCGAGGGCGCTGACGACCCCGGCGGTCACGCTGCCGGTGAGCCCCAGCGGGTTGCCGACAGCCACGACGAGCTGGCCGACCCGCAGACCCGCGGCGTCCCCGAGGACGGCAGCCGGCGGGGTCGTGCCCCGGGCCCGCAGCACGGCCAGGTCCGAGAGCGGATCGGCACCCACCAGGTCGACCTCGCGCTCGGTGCCGTCCGCGAACTGCGCCAGCCCGACCGACGCTCCGGAGGTGGCCCGATGCCCCTCGACGACGTGCGCGGAGGTCAGCAGGAACCCGTCGTCGGTGAACACCACCCCGGAACCGGCCCCCGCGCCGCGCCGGGTACGCACCCGTAGGCTCGCCACCGACGGGGTCAGCGCCGCGGCCACCCGGGTCACGACCGCGGAATAGGCGTCCAGCGGCTCGACCGGCGGGGAACCGCCGGGCCGCGCCGGGTCGGGTCCGTCTCCCCTGGCACGTCTGGTCCGCATCCGACCTCCTCGGCCGACGCCACACTTACATTGATTACAGCGTTACGAACACGGGGCCGTCCAGAACATTCCCACCGAGGTGCCTGTGCCACCGCGGCCGGCGGGCGGGCGAGCGGGCCAGGTCGTCAGCGGGCCGGGGCGTTGGAGTCGATCAGGGCTCACACACGAGACCGGCGAACAGGTCCCGCTCCCGCCCGCCCGGACCGTCCCCCGGCCCCCGGGCGCCCTCGGCCAGCACGAAGTGCTCGACACTCCAGGCTCGCTGACCGATGCCGTCGGCGAGCGCGAAAAAGAACCCGTCGACGCTCATCTGTGTCCGGTGCGACCGCATGGCGGCGATCTTCGCCTCGAAGAAGTGGGGAGCGGAGAGCTCGGTCGTAATGTCCGCATCGTCGACAAGCGTCATCCCCAGCTCGTCCACGGACTTCAGACCCGCGAACGGGCTGCTCTCAGCGGCGGAATCGCGGAAGTACTCGAAGCCCGCGACGGCGCTCGACCGCGCCAGCGCCGTCTCGTATCGCTTGGCGACCTGCCAGGCCGGACCGGCCTGCGGGGCGAAGGACGGGTCGGCGGCGTCGGTGAAGGCCCTCCGGGTGAGTTCGTGGGCCCGGATGTGATCGGGGTGCCCGTAACCACCGCGGGCGTCGTAGCTGACGAGCACCTGCGGCCGGACCTCGCGCACGATCCGCACCAGCTCCGCCGCGGCCTCGTCCAGGTCCGCCCGCCACAGACAGCGGGGATGGTCGTTGGCAGGGGTGCCGATCATCCCGCTGTCCCGCCAACGCCCGGGACCGCCAAGAAAACGCTGGTCGGTGATGCCGAGCGCGGCGCAGGCACCGGCCAGCTCGCCGATCCGGTAGCCGCCGAGCTGATCGCCCCGATCCGCCTGCAGATTGATCAGCTCGGGCACCAGTACCTCTCCCTCCTCCCCCAATGTGCACGTCACGAGGGTGACGTGGGTGTCGGGGGCGGCGGCGTACGAGGCAAGCGCGATCCCCGTCGAGATCACCTCGTCATCGGGG
>NZ_CDWRCM010000167.1:0-9616 GCF_977927585.1 Frankia sp. CcWB2
AACACGCTGCGCAACCACCCGCCGAGCCCGCAGATGCCTCAAACCCGCTTAACTTCGAAGAGCCGGTATCGCCCGCGCCGCGCTGGACGACGCGCTGCGTTACGCCCAGGAACGCGAGGCCTTCGGCAAGCCGATCTGGAAACACCAGTCCATCGGCAACTATCTCGCCGACATGGCCACCAAGTACACCGCTGCCCGCCAGCTCGTCCTCCTGGCCGCCGACCGCTACGACGCCGGCGAGCGATGCGACCTGGAAGCCGGGATGGCCAAGCTGTTCGCCTCGGAAACCGCGATGGAGATCGCGCTCAACGCGGTCCGGGTGCACGGCGGCTACGGCTCCTCCACCGAGTTCGACGTCGAACGCTACTTCCGCGACGCCCCACTCATGATCATCGGCGAAGGCACCAACGAGATCCAACGCAACGTCATCGCCGCCCAGCTCATCGCCCGAGGGGGAATCACCGTTACATGAGAGCGATGGATAGCGATGTTCATGCCGCCTCGCCTCTCGGTGAGGCACCCCCGGTCTGACCCGCTGGCGCGGTGCCGGGTTCCCGCTTCACAGCCACCGGCCCCGCAGGCGGGGTCTTACGGTCGACTCCACGGGCAGTTTTAACGTCGCCGATGTACTGGCGGTCGACGAGGTTATGCAGGTTGACCGCGGCGTTGGCGTCGCGGTCGATCGCCAGCCCGCAGGACTGGCAGTGAAAGGTGCGGTCGGCCAGGGTCAGGCTTGGGTTTCGCCAGCCACAGCCGGAGCAGGTCTTCGAGCTTGGATACCAGCGGTCCGCGACGACCAGCCGCGACCCGTACCAGATGGTCTTGTAGGCGAGCTGCCTGCGGATCTCGGCCAGGCCGGTGTCGGACACGGCGCGGGCGAGGCGCCGGTTGCGGACCATCCCGGCGACGTGCAGATCCTCCACCACGATCACATCGTGGGACGTCGCGAGTCGGGTCGTGATCTTGTGAAGCCCGTCGCGGCGCTGGTTCGCCACCCGAGCGTGGATCTTCGCGAGGTGCGCGGCCCGCTGGTGTCGGCCAGCGATTCCCGGCTTCAACCGGGCGTAGGCCCGCGACGCGCGCCGCAGCCTGCGCAGCGAGCAGGCGAGCGGCTTCGGGTTGGCGACCTGCTCGCCGGTGGAGAGGACGGCGAGGTGGTGCACGCCTGCGTCGAGGCCGACCGTGCCGCCGCGCCGCTGCACCGGCCGGATGATCCGGTGGTGATCCTGTGACCGGCGGGGGATGGCCGTTGCTGGTCCTGGACGGCGACGGCGCACTGATCACCAGCTTTCCGCAGGCGGAGTTCGACAAGGCCCACCGGTGGGCGCCTGCCCGGGCCGGGGAGCCGGTGGTGGAACTCCCGATCCTGGTGGAAGACCTGCTTGTACGGGTGACATGGACGATCGGCCGCACCTCGTGCACGGCAGCCCGGTGGGGAGTGGTGCCGGACGGGCCGGTGACACCACCGGTGGGCTGTCTGCTCCACGGTGGCGCCCGGTCGGGGCGGAAGACACGATGACCCGGCTGTGGGAGGTAGAGACCGGGAACGTTCCGGACGTGGAACTCCCCGGCGGCGACGGGCTGCTCCTGGCCACGGCGGAGGACGGGGTGGCCACGGTGACGGTGCATCCCCGGACCTGGCCTGGCGGACCGTGCCCAACCCTCCACACTTTTCCGTCGCGACGTCGGCCCCCTCCCTACACTGGTTCCCGTGACGGCAGCGGTGGGCAAACGGCAGGCCGTGGTCGCGGTGCTGCTGAGGGCCGGTCGCGTACTAGTCATCCGGCGTGGGCCGCAGGCGCAGAGACCGGGCTACTGGGCTCCGCTGAGCGGCCGGATCGAGCCCGGCGAGAGCCAGGCGGCGGCGCTGGTTCGCGAGGTCCGCGAGGAGGTGGGGCTGGCGGTCACCCCCCTTGCGAAGGTCTGGGAATGCGACACCGACGACGGCAGCTACCAGCTGCACTGGTGGACCGCCGAGGTCGGATCCGACGAGGAACTGATCCTCGACCCGGGCGAGGTGAGCGACGCCCGCTGGGTGACGCCGCACGAGTTCACCCGGCTGGAGCTCACGTTCGCCGGTCACCACGAATTCTTCGAACGGGTGCTTCCGACCCTCGGTTAACCGGCTGTCCGATGTCGAGGCGGACCTGCCGGCGGGTCAGTGAGTGGGGTGATGGTCGGCCGGCGGGGGTCCGGGGTTCGGGAGGCCGGCGGCGACGGCCCGGGCGCGGACACTGATATCGGCCTGGTCGGTGAACAGCCCGTCGATGCCCGTCTTGAGATAGGCGACCTGTTCGTCGACGGCCCGGCCGAGGTCGCTGGGGCTGGTGCCCACCTGGTAGTCCTTCGGGAGGAAGGTGTTCTCCGCGCGGAAGGTGTACGGATGCACCACCAACCCGGCGGCGTGGGCGTCGGTGACCAGGGAGGTCGGGGTACCCAGCGTCCCGTCCCCGGCCCGGGGGATGACCTGAAGCTTGTCCGGGCCGATGCCGTTCGCGTAGCGGGCGATCTGCCACAGCCCGGCCAGCGTCGACAGATCCTGGTACGTCCGCGGGTCGCCGGCATTGACGAGGTCGAACGGCGCGCCCGTGGCGGACAGCAGCTGTACCGAGGCCGTGCGCAGGCCGAGTGTACGCAGCTCGCAGAGATTCGTGGTCGGACGTACACCGGCGCGCCCCGGTGGTTCAGGCCGTACCGGACCAGGATGTCCAGCAGCCGCCGCTCCAGGGGCAGGCCGGCCTTGGCGAAATAGGTCGGGTGCTTGGTCTCCGGGTAGACGCCGATCTCGCGGCCGAGTTCCCGGGACAGCCGGGCGCGTAGATCAAGCAGTTCGGTGAACGTCGGGATCTCGAGCTGGCCGTCGTACCTGGTGTTCTGCGGGCGGACCTCGGGCAGCCGTTCCTTGGCGCGCAGCGTCTTCAGTTCGGCCAGGGTGAAGTCCTCGGTGAACCAGCCGGTGGTCGCGACGCCGTCGAGAATCTTCGTCGTCCTGCGGGCGGCGAACTCGGGATGCGCGGCGACGTCGGTGGTTCCGCCGATCTCCGGCTCGTGCCGGCAGACCAGGACGCCGTCCCTGGTGGGCACGAGGTCCGGCTCGACGAAGTCGGCACCCAACCGGGCGGCCAGTTCGTAGGAGGCCAGGGTGTGCTCCGGACGGTAGCCGGACGCTCCTCGATGCCCGATCACCAGTGTCGGGCGGCGCTGGCCACCGCCGGAGCCGAGGGCGCCCGCCGGGGCGACCGACGCGGCTACCGGGGCGAGGAGAGGGACGGCGGCGAAAGGCGCTGCGACGATCCCCGCGAGCACGCGACGACGGTCCACAAGTCCTCCAGCGCAGCGGCGACGACCCTCGCCGACGGAGCGCCCATAAAGCCAACCGGGAACAGCCGACCAACGAACGGACCACGTGTTACCCGCCGTGGTCGCCCAGATGGCACTTTGATGAACCTGGCGCACGAACAGTCGGCCGTAACCATCAGCCGCGCGCAACGGTGACGACCTCGGCCAGTCCGCCTCCGTCGACGTGCGGACCGCGGTGGCACGAGCGGCCCTACGGCCGCCCGGTCGGTACGGGCCGCTACGGTATCGGGGTCGGCCCTGCCCGGCATGCAGGACGATGTAGATGATCAGAGAGGGTTTCGACCGGAGGGCGAGCGATCGCGGATCGCCGGAGTTCGACGACAGGATCCGAGCTACGCGTCGATAGGAGGAGCGGACGTGGTCGACTTCGTCCTTCTCCGGCACGCCCATGCCGGCGAGAAACACACGTGGCAGGGGCGCGACGAACACCGTCCGCTCAGCCGGCGCGGCCAGCGCGAGGCGCGGGCGGTAGTGGACCTCCTCCGGCCGATTCCGCTGGCGCGGATTCTCACCAGCCCGTACGTCCGCTGCGAGCAGACCGTCGAGCCGGTGGCGGCCGACCGGGGCCTGCCGGTGCAACGGTGTTCGGCCCTCGCGGTCGGCGCCTCGCCGTTCGACCTGCTCGCCGTGCTCACCCAGGACGACAGCGGGGACGCGGTGCTGTGCACGCACGGCGAGGTGATCCGCGTGCTGTTCGAGGCGTGGCGGCGGCAGGGCAGGACGACGCTGCCCGGCCCGGACGACTGCACCGCGAAGGGTGGTGCCTGGATCATCCGTGGTTATCCGGACCGCGAGGCCACCGCCCGTTACGTCGCTGTGCCGGGCAGCGGGGAACAGAACCCGCTCAGCCCGGGGCGGCCGACACCCGGACACCGCAGGTGAGGTTGGCCAGGTAGACCTGGGTGCGTCCGCTCGGGTCCAGCAGCAACGGCGGACCGCCGCGGGCCGCGGTGCCGAAGCTGATCTCCCGGCCGTCGGCGGCGTCGTGGAGCTGCAGCCCGCAGTCGTCCGAGCCGGCGAAGTCCACGACCTCGACCCGGACAAGGCCCGAGGGGACCTCGAACGCGTCGGTGTCGCCGGTGCCGGCCTGCTGGGCGAAGGGTAGGACGGCCGTCCCCGATCCGGAGCGGGCCGTCACCGAGCACCCGGGGTCGTTGGCCTGCCAGTGGAAGCCGCCGACAAGCGGTACCTGGAAGGTCTTCGCACCGTAGACCTCCTTGATCGTCTGCTGCTCGCCGGTGCTGTCGCTGGTCACGATGATCGTGCACCCATTGTCGGTGCCTTCGATCTGGTCGATGATCGCGAGACGCCACGGCGCGTCGGCGGTGAAGGACTGCCGGCTACTCGTCGAGTTGTCCGCGCTCGAGTTGTTGCCCCCGGCCACCAGCACGGTGGCGAGCGCCCCCGCGAGCGCGAGGACCACGACGGTGCCGGCGCCCACCAGCAGCCAGCGACGGCGACGGCGTGCCCGCGGCTCGGGTGCCGGGGTCTGCGGCGAACCCGGGATCTGCGGTGCAGCCGGTGGGGTGGGTGTCCGGGCTGCGTCGGGAAGGATGCGCGTCACTGGGATCTGCGCCCCCGGGCGTGACCGACGAGCCGCT
This sequence comes from Frankia sp. CcWB2, assembly GCF_977927585.1. NCBI lineage: Bacteria > Bacillati > Actinomycetota > Actinomycetes > Frankiales > Frankiaceae > Frankia > Frankia sp. CcWB2. The sequence goes on from NZ_CDWRCM010000167.1 coordinate 4,962, forward strand.
CGCACAGGTCGAGCGCGGTAGGCCGTTGCGGCGGCTGGCGGTCGAGTGCCTCGCGGACGGGCGCGTGCAGCTCTGGAGCGAGCCGGTCGGAGTCGATCTGGAACTCGGCGGCCGCGATCCGCGACGCCACCGCGTCGGCGGAGCCGCTGCCGAACGGCGGCTGGCCGGTGGCGGCGAAGCAGACCAGTGCCCCCCCAGCCGAACACGTCGCTGGCGGCGGTGACCTCCCCGCCCGTGGCCTGCTCCGGCGAGAGCCACCCGGGCGTGCCGACGACTCCGCCCACCGCGGTCAGCGGGCGCGCCTCGGCCGCCGCGGCGATCCCGAAGTCGATGACCTTCGGCCCGTCCGCGGTCCACAGCACATTGGACGGTTTGAGATCGCGGTGGATCAGGCCGGCCGCGTGGATGGACGCCAACGCCTCGGCGAGCCCGGCCGCCAGGATGATCTGCTCCCCGGTGGGTAGGGGGCCGGCCGCCGCGACCTGGGCGGCGAGGTCCGGGGCGTCGACGAACTCGGTGGCCAGCCATGGACGTTCAGCCTCCAGCTCGAAGTCGACGAGCCGGGCGGTGTGGGCACCGCCGACCCGGAAACACGCCTGGACCTCGCGATGGAATCGCGCCCGGAACTGCGGATCGTCGGCGTACTCCGGTCGGATCAACTTGACCGCGACCTGGCCGAGGGGACCCTCGGCCAGGTAGACCACACCCATCCCGCCGGCACCGAGCCTGCCCAGCACCCGGTGCCGGCCCAGTGACCCCGGATCCGTGGCCCGCGGTGGCTGCATCCTGACGCCGTGCGCGTCGCCCGGCACATCCACCCCCGTCTGCATCACCGCCGCCACCGGGCGGATCGCCCCACTATCGCCGAGGCCTGCGACGGTGACGAGAGCACCCCGACGATCGCTACTTTTCGTAGTCGTCGCACGCAACGAGGGTTCGCGACCGCCCCGCCGGCAGCCGTACCGGCCGGGCAGCCGAGGCGACGACAGCCGCGACGGCAGCTGTGACGTCCTACTGGCTGCCAGAGCTTGCACATGACGTCAACTTGGCGCCACCATGACGTCATGGACCTTGCGCCGTATGTCGAGAACCTCCGCCGGGAACTCGCGGCAGCCGCAGAAGCCGGGGGTGAGGACGCCCGCGCGCTGGCCGAGCGGCTCACTCTGCCCCTGGACTCGGCCGTCAGGCTCGCCCTGCTGGAGGCGCTGTCGGCCGCCGCCGACGAGATCACCCGAGAGTTGGCGCCGGGCTCGGTCGAGGTACGCCTGCGTGGGCGAGACCCTGATTTTGTCGTGACGCCACCGCCGACCGACCACTCGGGGGCGGACGACTTCAAGGCCGCCGTGGTCAGGCAACCGTCCGCCGCTCCAGAAGACGACGAGGGACGTACCTCGCGGATCACGCTACGCGTCCCCGAGCGTCTCAAACCGCGCATCGATGAAGCGGCCGAGCACGAAGGACTGTCCGTCAACGCCTGGCTGGTGCACGCCGTCTCCGCCGCGCTCGACCCTGGTGCCGCGGGACGGCGCACCGGTCCGCACGCAGGCCAGCAGCTGGGGCGGCGTTACAGCGGCTGGGTGCGCTAGCCACGCCAGCGTTCACCGCGTTCACCGCGCCAGCGTTCACCGCGCCCGGGCAAGCCACGCCCGGGCTGACGACGCCACAAGGAGATCATCATGCCGACTTTCCGCACCCCCGAGCCGATCCTCGCCGTCATCGAACTCGGGACCGGCCACGTCCGGATCAACGCGAGCGACCGCGCCGACACGGTCGTGGAGGTACGCCCGAGCGACCCGTCGCACGACACCGACGTTCAGACGGCGCGAGAGACCCTCATCGAGTACGACGAAGGGAAGCTTCACCTCAGAGCACCCAGGAAGAAGGCCCGCTCGCTGTCCGGGCCGGACGGCTCCGTCACCGTGACAGTCGAGCTGCCCACCGGTTCGCGGGTCGACGCGAGCTCGATGACCAACATCCAGAGCACGGGCCGCCTGGGCGATTCCAGCTTCCACACCGCCACCGGCGACATTGACCTTGACCAGACCGGCAGGCTCCGGCTGGGGACCGCCGACGGGAACGTGTCCGTGGGCCGCACGACCGGGCACGCCGAGATCAAGACCTCGAACGGCATGATCCGGATCCGCGAGATCGATGGCTCGGCGGTAGTCAAGACGGCCAACGGGGGCGTCACCATCGGTGAGGTGACGGGGGACGCGCGGCTGATCACTGCCGCCGGTGCCATCACCGTCGACCGCGCGCTGGCGGGGGTCGAGGCCAGGACCGCCTCGGGCAGCGTGCGGATCGGCGAAGTGGTGCGCGGCGCAGTCGCGCTCGTATCCGGTTCCGGCCGGCTCGAAGTGGGAGTACGGAAAGGTACCGCCGCCCTGCTGGACGTCCGCTCGGGACGCGGCGGTGTGCACAGCGAACTGACCACCATCCACGCCCCCGCGCCCACCGACGAGACCGTCGAGGTGCGCGCCCGTACCGGCGACGGCGACATCCTGATCCACCGTGCCTGACCATTCCCGAAGCGCGAGCCGGCCCGGCTACGCTTTCCGCCCGATGGCGCCGTAGCAGCTGACCTGGGCGTTGGTCAGGTCAGCGGGCACGGTGTCATCGGGCCGCCAGCGGTGTGCCACCTCCACCCCCGGGTCGACCAGCTCCAGCCCGGTGAACAGACGCTCGACCTCGGCGCGGCTGCGTAGCTGGGTGGAAATCCCCCGTTGCCGGTAGGCCTCGGCCGCCACCAGCAACGTGGGGTCGAAGTCGCCGGTGCCGTGGGTGAGAACGAGGTAGCTGCCGGACGGAAGCACGTCGACGAAGCGACGGAGAATGCCGTGCGGGTCGTCGGAGTCGGGGATGAAGTGGAAGATCGCGATCAGGGACAGGGCGATCGGCTAGGTGAGATCGAGGGTGTCGCGCAGTTCCGGGGCGCTCCGGGTCGCGCAGATCCGCGTCGAGGTAGGCGGTGCGGCCCTCGGGGGTGCTGGCGAGTAGGGCTCGGGCGTGGGTGAGGACGATCGGTACCACCCCCGGGTTGCACATGTCCGTTTTCTGAGGCTCATGCAGCGCCGGCCCGTCGGACGGCGAGATCGCGGCGGCTCAGTCAGGGGGTGTCGCGGTCACCCTGCGGATTATGAGATCTGTGAGTGTCGCGTCGGTGCTCCTGAATGAGGACCGTCAGGTTGAGGCCTGTGGCTCGACGTGACTCGCAGGAGATCCGGCCGCGTTCGTGTGCCCTCCCGACGACGCGTCCGTCGCTGTCATGGGCACCAGCCTGGTCCACCTGCTGGCCTGATCAGAAGCCTGTCCGCCGCTGGCGTGACTCCTCACAGAGCGCCGTTGGTGACTCCCAGCCAGGCCGGTGCGTTGTTGGCCGCACTCGGGAAGGGAGCACGACCAGGCCCATGCTGGCAGAGTGCGCCGCGCTCACGCCGGCACAGGGCCGACCGGAACGTGCCATGTCAGTGCCGCATGCCCAGTGGGACGGACGTGCATCATGGCGAGTCATGACCCGATAGTCATCTTTCTAACACGTTCCGCTCTTTCTGGGCACAGGGGTCCGACACGCCACGCAGCATCGTTCACCTAGAATCGTGATGTCAACGGGGGGAACCGTGCAGCAGGCAGCAATGAACGCAGGCACCGGGGCAAGCACCGCCGCCGTGACCGCGGCCAACGCCGCCGTCGTCGAGCGGTTCCGCTCAGTCGCGAGCATCCTGCCTGTCGATGACCGGGCGACGTTCGAGCTGGCCCAGGCGTTGGTGCGATGCGCCGACCGCCAGCGGGAACCGATGCGCGTCGCCGTCGCCGGCCAGATCAAGCGCGGCAAGTCGACCGTCGTCAACGCGATCGTCGGCGAGAAGGTCGCGCCGACCGGCCAGCTCGAATTGACCTTCAACGTCGTCGAGCTAGGTCACGCGCCGACTCGTTCCGTGCGGATCCATCTAATCGACAACACTGTGGTCGATTAGATGGCTGACCAGTTGGCGAAGCTGAGTGTCACCGCCGCGGCGGACCTTCATCTGCTCCGTGACATCCGCAAGATCGAGTTCGGTGCACCGATCGAGTTGCTCCGGTCGTTCCGGCTGGTCGACACGCCAGGTCTGGCGAGTCTGCACGGTGTCGACTCCGCGAACGCGGCGCGGTACCTCGGCATCACAGACCCGGTGGTCGCCGACCAGGTCACCGACGTGCTACGCGCGACCGGCCGGGATGCAAGCGCCGTGCACGCCGACAGCACGGCCGAGGTCGACCGCGCCGACGCCGTCGTCTTCCTGTTCAGTGGCGGGGTCGGCGAAACCGACCTAATCGCCGTGGACCGTTTCTCGGCGGGCGAGAGCGCCGCCGACGGCCGGGACGTCAACCCGCTCAAGGCGTTTGGCGTCCTGAGCCGCTGCGACGAACGGTACTGGCCGCCGGGGCCCGGCCTTCCCGGCAGTCCCACACCATGGGCCTACGACCCGATGGCTGACGGCGCCCGGCAGGTCGTCGACCGTCTGATGCGGGATCCGGTGGTGCAGCGACACTTCTACACGATCGTCCCCGTGGCCGGCATCGTCGCGAGCGGCGCGCAGACGGCGAGCAGCGAGCTGTTCAACGTGTTCGCCGACCTCAACCGCGAGCTTGGGCTCGAGGATCTTAGCGACCTGCTA
>NZ_CDWRCM010000168.1:0-912 GCF_977927585.1 Frankia sp. CcWB2
GGTGAATGTTTACGATTCATGGCCGCCTTGCTCGGCCTGGTCAGCAACTTGTCGTTGGAATAGCGGCGGATATTGAACCCAAGGAAGTCGAAGCCCTCCGAGATATGGACGACGCGCGTCTTGTCCTCGCTGAACCTCAGCCCTTTGGGCTCCAGCCACCCCGCAAGCCGGGCCTTGACCTGCTCGGCCTGCTCACGCGAGTGACACAGGGCAACCAGATCGTCGGCGTACCTGACCAGAGCCGGGGAGTCGCGCCTGAGCTTCCCGGCAGCAACACCGTTGGTCTCGTAGCGCACCCCGGCCGCCGCCTCCATCCCATGCAGGGCCACGTTCAGTAGGCACGGACTGATCACACCGCCCTGAGGAGTGTCCTCCTCGGTCGGCGCGAACCGGCCGCGCTCGACCACACCCGCCTTGAGCCACCCGGCGATCTGCTCCCGCGCGGGGAACGTGCCAAGCTGCCGCAGCAGATGATCGTGGTCGATGCGGTCAAACGCCGCCGCCAGATCCGCGTCCACGATCCACACCCGTCGCGCACTCGGCTTGGAGGCCAGGGTGTAGATGAACTGGATCGCATCATGACAGCCGCGCCCAGGCCGAAATCCATAGGACCTCGGCTCGAATCGCGCCTCCCATTCAGGCTCCAGCGTCCCCAGGACCACAGCCTGAAGGCAGCGGTCCAAAATGACGGGGATACCAAGCGCCCTGAGTTCCGTGGTCGATCCCCGCTTGGGGATGTGCACCCGTCTGACAGGCTTTGGCGTCCGTGACTTCGCGGCGTGCTGCACCTGCCCGGCCAGCTCAACCTTCGGCCGGGACTCCAGAGCCGTTCTGCCGTCGACGCCCGCCGCTATCCGGCCAGCGTTGATCTCCGTGACCCGCCGAACGCTGACCAACGCGTTGGAGCGGGAC
>NZ_CDWRCM010000168.1:1103-2205 GCF_977927585.1 Frankia sp. CcWB2
ATCAGCTTCTGCAAACTACGGACCCTTTTCAGGTCCCCTGCCTGCGACGCCGCGAAGATCCGCTGGCGAAGCCGCTGTACGTTTTCCTGCTCAGCCGCCCAGTCGATGGACGCCCATTGCACGACTCCGTCTTCAGGTCCGTTCACCTCGGCAGCCTCATCGGCTTCTTTGGTGTCCAACTTGCCCTGAGGTTCCAGCGTCTCCACCATCCTCCTTTCGCAGGCTCACCTGGTCCACGTCAGCTCCCTTTCGAGCCCAGGCAGTCGCCTGGTATCCGCCCGGTTATACGGGGCGATCGGCGGAGGCGCCGACCCTACTGCCCCGGTTTCCCGTTGCCTTTCTGCTGACGGCATTCGCTTCTTGGACCATCCTGTCCCGCTGGGGAGTTAAGCCTTCCTCACGGTCGGCCTACCGGAACACCGTCCGGACCCCGTCGGGGTTTCCACGTTCCACACGGTTGAGATGCGATCGGGTCGGGTGCCCCCTATACCCCGGGACGGCGGTGCTCCACGACCACGGGTACGTACCGTGGCCGCCGCCTGCCGCTTTGGGGGACGTAATGAAGTAACAAATACGTGATCGAGAGCATCATCGCAGGTCACAGGCCTGTGGAGGGTTCGAAACGCGCAAGTTATTTCATTTCGACTCCTTTGCAGCGGTCTAGTCCTGAACGCCCCTGGTACAACCCATCGGTGGCGCCCGCGTTGTCGAGGCATCAACAGAGGTTCACTTGCGTTCACCCAGCCGATCTTCCCCTTCGCCTGTAACCCCCGGATGGAACGGGAATCCTTGGGTTTGACCATCTGCGCTCCGCACCCCGCAGTTACCCGCGACGCACGTCAGACTGGGGACAGGTCACGAAGCACAAACCTGAAACTGCACCCGACCATTGGCCGGACCTCCATCGTGCAGCTCACTCAACTCGTGCAACATCGTGTCGCACCGTACATCCGGGCCGCGTGCGGCTGGTCGGTCCTGAGATCGACCGGGCTGCCTTCCTCCGCGAGAGTCTTCCACCACTGCCCGACCTCCGGGTCGTGCCGGTCCGCGCTCGTCACCGCAACCAGCCCCTTGGTAATTGGACGATCCTCACCAAATACCC
>NZ_CDWRCM010000168.1:2559-6554 GCF_977927585.1 Frankia sp. CcWB2
GGGAACGGATTTCGTGTTCCTCTACGGGCGTCAGAGTCGGTCGACGGCGGTGACCCGGACCACCGCGACCCCCGCCTCGTCCGAGGCGGCCAGGTCGATCTCCGCGCTGAAGCCCCAGTCATGGTCCCCGGCCGGGTCGTCGAAGATCTGCCGCGCCGTCCACATCCCCGGCGCCCCCGGCGTCCCCGGCTTCTCGTCGAGGATGAGCAGACCCGGCCCCCGCGCGTCCGGACCGGTCCCGATCTCGCCATGCTCGGCGAAGTACGGCTCCAACGCCGCCCGCCACCCGTCGGCGTCGAACCCGCCGTCATACCCGCCGTCGAGCTCACCGAGCGTGTCGTAGCGGCGCAGCGCGGCGAGCTCGACCCGGCGGAACAGCGCGTTGCGCACCAGCACCCGAAACGCCCGGATGTTGCCCGTGACCGCCGGTGGCCGCCCGTCGACGCCACCACCGCCCGCGGCGCCCGCACCGTCCCCGGCCGGGTTGCTCAGCCGCTCCCACTCGTCGAGGAGGCTCGAGTCGGTCTGGCGGACCAGGTCCCCCAGCCACTCGGTCAGGTCGACGACCTCCTCGGTGCGGGCGTCCTCGGGCACCGTCTGGCGCAGCGCCTTGTAGGCGTCGGCCAGGTAGCGCAGCAGCAGCCCCTCGGAGCGGGCCAGCCCGTAGAACGCCACGTACTCGGCGAACGTCATCGCCCGCTCGTAGAGCTCCCGCGCCACCGACTTCGGCGCCAGCTCGTAATCGTCGACCCAGGGATGCCCCCGCCGGTACAGGCCGAACGCCGCGCCCAGCAGTTCCGCCAGCGGCTGGGGATAGCTGACCTCCTCCAGCAGCTCCATCCGCCGGTCGTAGTCGACGCCTTCGGCCTTCATCGCCGCGACCGCTTCCCCCTTCGCCTTCGACAGCTGGGCGTGCAGCACCTGCCGGGGATTGTCCAGGGTCGCCTCCAGCACCGAGAGCACATCCAGCGCATAGGAGGGGGAGGCCGGGTCGAGCAGCTCCAGCGCGGCCAGCGCGAACGGGGACAGCGGCTGGTTGAGCGCGAAGTCGAGCTGTAGGTCCACCGTCACCCGCACGCTGCGGCCCAGCTCGTCGGGGGGTGTCGAGGCGCTCCACCACCCCGGCCGCCAGCAGCGCCCGGTAGATCGCGATCGCCCGGTGGATCAGCCGGCGCTGGGTGGCGCGATCCGAATGGTTGTCGGTGAGCAGGTGGCGCATCGACGCGAATGCGTCCCCCGGCCGGTTGATCACATTGAGCAGCATCGCGTGGTTCACGGTGAACTGGGAGGTCAACGGCTCGGGTTCGGCCGCGACGAGCCGTTCGAACGTCGCCAGGCCGTACCCGACGCTGCCCTCGGGGGGTTTCTTGCGGACCACCTTGCGCCGCTTCTTCGGATCGTCCCCGGCCTTCGCCAACGCGCGTTCGTTCTCGATCACATGCTCGGGGGCCTGCACGACGACGTTGCCGACCGGGTCGTAGCCGGCCCGCCCGGCGATCTGGTGGAACTCCCGCGCCGACAGCAGCCGCACCCTGCTCCCGTCGTACTTCGACAGGGAGGTGAACACCACCGTGCGGATCGGCACATTGATCCCCACCCCCAGGGTGTCCGTGCCGCAGATGACCTTCAGCAGCCCCGCCTGGGCGAGTTGCTCCACCAGCCGGCGGTACTTTGGCAGCATCCCGGCGTGATGCACCCCGATGCCGTGGCGGACCAGCCGGGACAGCACCTTGCCGAACCCGGCGGTGAACCGGAAGTTCCCGATCGTCCTCGCGATCGCGTCCTTCTCCGCCCGGGTCGACACGTTCACGCTCATCAGCGCCTGCGCCCGTTCCAACGCCTGCGCCTGGGTGAAGTGCACGACGTAGACGGGGGCCTGGTGGGTCTCCAGCAGCTCACCGATCGTCTCGTGCATCGGCGTGGTGACGAACCGGTAGAACAGCGGCACCGGACGCTGCGCGGAGCGCACCACCGCGGTGCCGCGCCCGGTCCGCCTCGAACAGCGACACGTCGCCGAGCGTCGCCGACATCAGGATGAACTGGGTGTGCGGCAGTTCCAGCAGCGGCACCTGCCAGGCCCAGCCGCGGTCGGGATCGGCGTAGTAGTGGAACTCGTCCATGACGACCTGACCGACGTCGGCGGCGACCCCGTCGCGCAGCGCGATGTTCGCCAGCACCTCCGCCGTGCAGCAGATGATCGGCGCCGTATCGTTCACGCTGGCGTCCCCGGTCATCATCCCGACCTGCGCCGCGCCGAACATCGCGCACAACGCGAAGAATTTCTCCGACACCAGCACCTTGATCGGCGCGGTGTAGAAGGTACGCCGCCGCGCCGCCAGCGCCGCGAAGTGCGCCCCCGCCGCGACCAGGCTCTTGCCCGACCCGGTCGGCGTCGCCAGGATCACGTTCGACCCCGAGACGATCTCGATCAGCGCCTCGGACTGTGCCGGGTACAGCTCCAGCCCCTGCTCTGCGACCCACTCGGTGAACGCGTCATAGAGTGCGTCGGGATCAGGCCCGCCGCCGGGGCCGGTCAGGTCCGGGTTCTTCGAGTCGGGGTCCTTCGGGTGGGGGCCCGTTCGCCGTCATGGCCGGTGCCGGAAGTCGGGGGAAGGTGGTCGGTGAGTGTCATGGTCGTTCGATCGTGCCTGATGAACGCCGCCCACGGCTTTCGGGTGGGCGGTCCGTGACGCTCTGTTACCCGGAGTGGGCGGTGTTCGTGAAGTCCGCTTTCCACGCCTCGATGCGGGGGTACACCCAACCCGGTTCTGGCGGGTAGCACCAACGCCCCGATCCGGAAAACCGACCACAGGTAGCACTGACAATCCCCCAGACACGGAGGGAAACACGTGTCCCGTGAATCCGAACTGCAGTCGGCCATCGTCGCCTCTGCCGCTGCATCTGGCAGCACCGAGGCCATTATCATAAAATCTACCGCCACCGCGTCCGGTACGGTTGCCGGTACGGCTACCGCGTCCGGTACGGCCAAATCCATCCCCACGACGACCGCCCTCGGTTCCGCCGCCCTCGGTTCGGGCACCCTCGGTTCCGCTGCGGCGCGCGTTGCCGCACCCCGGCCCGGTGACTACGACGGGTGTCCGCCGGGCCGGCCCCGCCCCGCCCCGACCCTGCCGTCGGGGCCGCCGCTCCCGGCCAGGGCCGCCAGGCCGAGGCGGTCGACCCGCCCCGACCTGGCGGACCAGCCGAAGACCCTCGGTGAGCAGGTCCTGCTCGCGTTCTTCATCGTCGTGCCCCTGCTTGCCCTGCTCGCCGCGGTCCCGCTGGCCTGGGGATGGGGGCTGGGCTGGCACGACCTGGTCATCGGCGCCGTCATGTACCTGATCACCGGATTCGGTGTCACCGTGGGCTACCACCGGCTGTTCACGCATGGTTCCTTCCGGACCGGCCGGCCGCTGCGGATAATCCTCGCCGTCGCCGGGAGCCTCGCCATCGAAATGGGGGTGACCGACTGGGTCGCGGCTCACCGGCGGCATCACAAATACTCCGACCAGGCGGCCGATCCGCATTCACCGTGGCGTTTCGGTCATCACGGCAGGGGCCTGGCGAAAGGGTTCCTACACGCCCATGTCGGATGGCTTTTCCACCCGGAACGGACCGCGCCGGAGAAGTTCTGCCCGGATCTGCTCGCCGATCGGGACATCGCGGCGATCTCGGCCCGGTTCCCCTGGCTCGTCGCCGCCTCGGTGCTGCTGCCGCCGCTGGTCGGTGGCCTGTGGAGCATGTCCTGGACCGGGGCGGCGACCGCGCTGTTCTGGGGGGCGCTGGTCCGTATCGTGCTGCTGCACCACGTCACCTTCTCCATCAACTCAATCTGCCACACGATCGGCACCCGACCGTTCGCGGCCCGGGACCGCTCCAGCAACGTGTGGTGGCTGGCCATACCCTCGCTGGGGGAGTCGTGGCACAACCTGCACCACGCCGACCCCACCAGCGCCCGCCACGGCGTCCTGCCCGGCCAGATCGATCCCAGCGCC
>NZ_CDWRCM010000168.1:6790-8482 GCF_977927585.1 Frankia sp. CcWB2
TCGAGAAGCTCGGCTGGGTGCACGACGTGCGGTGGCCCACCGCCAAACGGATTGCCGCCCGCCGCGTGGACGCGGGCGCGGTCCTTTGAGAAACGACGCCGAACGTCGTAGCTTGATCGGAGAAAAACCGGCACGGGCTTTGAGGGGACGTAATGAAGTAACAAATACGTGATCGAGAGCATCATCGCAGGTCACAGGCCTGTGGAGGGTTCGAAACGCGCAAGTTATTTCATTTCGACTCCTGAGCGTGCCACCTCGGTCGAATCTTCACTGACGGGCACCCTTTACCCCGTCCGTCCACTACACCGTGACGGTGGCACGTCCCTACCACCATGCCTGGCGTCGTGCCTGCTGCGACCGGCTCGGCCATCCAGTCCCGGCCGCAGGCGGCAGGTGGGATCCGCCTACCGTCCGGTGAGGGGAGGGCTCGGTCAGCCGGCCATCCGTACCGCGCCGCCTCCTCCGCCGCCGCCGCCCGCGGGGCCGGCCGAACCGCCCCGCCGGTCGGAGGCCCGCAGGATGCGGCCGGGCGGCTGTTCGTCTCCGCTGAGCCAGTATCCGCGGTCGCGGCGCAACCCGGCCCGTTCCGGGGAAAGGCAGGTCCCCTTCACCCGATGCGCGTCGAAGCCGGTGGTGGTGCCGGCGAAGGTCTCGTGGCAGGACGGGCAGTGCGCCGCGGTCAGCGCCGTCCAGCGCACGTCGCAGCCGCCGCAGCTGAGCAGGATGGGGCGTTCGTACTCGTTGTCCCGCCCTGCCATGAAACCGCCTCTTCCCGCGAAGGTTCCGATCTCCCGTCGTCGGATTCTTGCCGCTCAACGTTTCCAACGTGGGCATTTCGGCTTTGTAGCTCTTCGGGCGCGTCGCGTCACCGGGCTGCCACCGGCCGCCGGAGGCGCCGCGGACCCTGGTGCTGCTACCGTGAGCACCGGTGCGGCGACCGTGAGAAGCGGTCCGGAGGGGCGTGAACTGTCGGACCCGCCGGTGAGAATCGACCAGTGACGTCGGCATCCCCGTCCTACCCGGAGTCGGGCCGGCTCGCCCGGCTGCGGGCCGCCGGGATCCGCCCGCCGGGATCCGCTGGCCGGGGCCGGCCAGATCGCGCGGGTGCTCGCCGAGATCGAGGCGTTGCTGGCACCCCGCTGGGTCTGGTGGTCGGCGCGGTCCGCGGCGCGCGTGCCGCTCGCCGCCGGTATCCGGATCGGCGCCAGCTGGGATCTGGCCGCCGTCCACCGGATACTGCACGGCGGCCGCCGCCCAGGCCGGTCTGCACAACCTGCCCGCCCGGTCACCCGGAGCCTCTGGGTAGGCGCATCGGGTTGGAGTACTAGGTCCCCCAAATTCGTCGGCTGACGGCTGGCCGACGGAGTCCAGCCATCGCTCGCACAATCGTCTACCGTCTCGTTTCAAGATAATCAACGGTGTTGACGACACTTCACATCCCATGATCAAAAACAAAAACCCCAAATAGCACCAGGGGAGTGGGGGCCAAACCCAGTTGATCATTACCGGTGGCGAGGTTCGACGTGTGTGGTTCGACCGGCGGCATCCGGATGGGGGACATCGCTGGTTGGGGACACCGCCGGTCGAGATGTGTCACGTTCATCCGGGCCGGTCGATCAACTGCGGCTGAGCGGCACGGGGCCGAGGAGGGGAGACCCTGCGACCGGCTCTACTTGACATAATGCTCATTAT
>NZ_CDWRCM010000168.1:8754-10518 GCF_977927585.1 Frankia sp. CcWB2
GGGGTGGGGGAGGGCCCGGCGTGAACCTGGCACGGAGCAGGCGGGCGCTCACCATGCGGGATGCCCGCCGAAGGTGTTTGCCCACCACCTGGATCACCATGGATCACCAGAGGTGCAGGGCAGCCCGCCGTGCCGTCTGACGGCATCAAGTTTCAGATTCTGGTTCTGGTGTGACCCTGTCATCTGGCAGGGTCACACACCGGTGTACCCGATCTATGCTGCCCTCACGAAAAGAAAGAAGAAGCGATATTAGCTTCCCGCACATGACAGCGGAAGGGAGGGTCGTCATGAAAAGACTGAGGCGCAACGCGGGGCTTCTGCTGGCCACAGCATTCGCCGTCTCCACGGCGAATGCAGGCGTGCTGGGTGGCGTGTCTGGGCAACAGCAGGAGCACGTCAGCGGCCCGGGCCTCAGTCCGGTGCTGCGGGAACTCACCGCGCAGGATAAGGGGACGTAATGAAGTAACAAATACGTGATCGAGAGCATCATCGCAGGTCACAGGCCTGTGGAGGGTTCGAAACGCGCAAGTTATTTCATTTCGACTCCTCTGCCGCCCACCCGCCGAGCGCAGGCCCCGAAGGCCGCAAACGGTCAGAACCCTGTTGAAGTCACCGCTCGCGCTCCTGACGGCATGGTGCTGCAGCGCAGCTCCCAGGGCTGTCAGTCGGAAGCCGAGCGCACCCTCTACGGTGACCTTCCTACCTGGTTCCAGGCGAAGGTAACCATGGAATCCTTCCCGCAGGTCCGCTCACAGCACGTGCTGGCAGACCCGCGGTTCGACCAGGCCGTCAAACCGTGGGCTGAATGTATGCGCGCCGCCGGTCGCCCTTACCGCAGCCCTGCCGAGCTCCGTGAGAAGGCCCTGCCGGACCAGAAAGAGACCTCGCTGCCCCGTGAGCAGGAGATCGGACTTGCCGTCACCGAGGCACGCTGCGCTGCCGTTTCCGGTCTGGCCGCGAAAGCCAAGGCGCTCGACCTGGAGCACGCCGAGCGGCTCAACCGCCAATACCACGCAGAGCTGGATACCGCCCACCGGCTCCAGCTCGCAACTTTGCCCCGAGCTCGCCCTATTACTGCGCAGCTACGCTGACCGCATGTGACGGGGCGGAAGAGAAAACCATCCAAGAACACACCGAAAAGGGAGACCATCATGCGCACCATTTACCGTGCCCTGGCCGTATCGGCCGCCAGCGCGGTCGTGCTGCCCGCCACCGCCCAGGCAGCCCCCCAAACCGGCCGGCCTTCGGCGCCCGCCACCGCCCCGGACGCCTCCGCCACCGCCACGGCCGACGGCCACCTGCACCTGTGGCGAGACACCGAGGCAGTGGACCCCTTCGGCAATTCGTGGTGCACCTCGTACCTCAGTGACTCCGACGATTGGGGCAGCTGCCGCAACCAGATCTCCTCGTTGTGGAACAACGGCTACCCGGGCTCCCTGGACGACGTCTGGCTGTACTGGGGAACGCATCAGACACACGCTCGCCGGGGAGTCTACAACGGCGTCTACCTCCCGGACCTCGCCCCGTACACCTTCGACGCAGGGACGGGCAGAGGCGCTGGCCAGTCGATTGACAACAACGTCGCTTCCCACCGTTGGACGAACCTCCCGTAAAACGCGGACGGATCTCTCACCCCGCTGCGCCTCGGCGCGGGTGTGCGCGACTTGTTCCTTCAGCTCCAGGCCCGGCCGGTAGCCGCCACCCCAGGTAGGGCGCCGGCGCCACCAGCCGCAGATGTTCGGTCCGGGTCGTCGCCGCGGCGGC
>NZ_CDWRCM010000169.1:0-4112 GCF_977927585.1 Frankia sp. CcWB2
CCCCAGCAGATCCACGGCCAGCCTCGGGACATACTTCCCAAACAGGCCCTAGACCGCCTTCGGCTTCTTCGGGGCTGTTTCGGAGACGGCGTCGTGAACGAGGGTCTGGCGGTGCGGTGGCCGGCGTACTACGTCCGAGCCGTGCATCGTGTGCAACACGGGCGCGGACCAGGGACCGGCAGGCTGCCTAAAGATGCTGGTGAGAAGCCCAAGGCCTGCCCAAGGACGATCGGTACCACCCCTTGGTTGTACATATCAAGCGACGGAAGACGCGGCTAACCGGCGTCTACCTGAATCACGGATGGTGCGACTCCGGTCGATGGTGGGTGAGGAGGCACTACCGGGGCTGGGGTGAGCTGATGTCCATTTTGCGGATCTCCGTGGCGTGGACGGCGTAGATGAAAGGGCCTGCTTCGGTGCAGGCGGTCGTGATCGCGGGCAGGTTCGAGAGCAGCCACTGTGCCATCGCAGCACCCGGTAAGTCCTGCCGGGTTATGTAGAAGCATCGCGCGTGATGTGTCAGGACGGCTTCCTGTTCGGCGGGGCGGTAGCGGATACGCGCGTCCTTCATGAACACGACCCAGCCGAGGCGGGCCGTGTCCTCGATCCAGGTGACGTCCGCGATGTCCTCGTCCTGTGGGATGCCGTAGTGCTCGGCGAGCGTGATCAGCCGTAGCCCGGCGTCTCGGAGTAACCGGGGGACGGCGATGCGGCCGAGGCTGCGGTCGATGAAGACGTGCGGAAGCCCGGCAGGGTGGCGATCTGTCGAGTCATCAGGCGGCGATTTTGCTTGCGACACGGACGGCGCCTTCAAGATCAGAGAGAGGCACGCCGAATTCCTCCGCCACCTCGGCGAGTGCTTCGCCGGCGTGGAAGCGGCCCAGGGCGTCTTCGACGCGGGCGCCGCCGTGAGTGAAGATCGGCTGGCCGAAGCCACGGTGGGGATCGACGATGACGGAGCCGGGCTCGTACCGCGGTAGCCGGATGAGCCGGGGGTAGCCGTCCGAGGCGAACTCCACCAGCCGGAGGTAGGACTCGACGATCTCCCCGAACACCCGCTGCCCGTTGCGCACCACGACTAGTTCCCGGGCTCCACGTGCTTCGGGCGTGTCGCCCTGCCTCTCGGCGAAGTCGTAGAGAACCTCGGCACCGTCGGTGTACAGGGCGCGTGAGGCGAGGACGTGCTCGATCCCCAACTGCTCGGACAGGAGGGCCAACGCGGGGCGGATCCGCTGTAGCGGCACTCCAGCGGCTCGGATGGCTGCCAGGATCATCCCCTCGGCAAGCCCGATGAACGGCACGACGGCCGTGCCATGGCGCTGACGGGGCAGCACGGTGACGATCGGCTCACCATGGACCGGGGCGTGGCCCGGTGCGTGCCTGGTGTAGCCGTAGGCCCAGGTCGCGAAGGTCGACGTCGGCACGCCCAGGTGCCGGCCCGCCTCGGCGACGCTGTACAGGGGCAGGTCGAAACGGCCGCGATCCTGAATCATCGCGCCTCCTCTCAAGCCTGCTGGATCCGAAGGTCCTGCCGCGCAACACCATGATCATAGCCCCTTGCTGGCTCGACGACGCCGGGGAGGAGGCCACGGCGAGCCGTGCTACCGCAGTTTCTCTGGAGCTGGATCGGGTCGGTGACGGTCCGGCGGTGCGGTGGTCGGTGTACGGCGTCCGAGCCGTGCGGCATGTGCAACTCGGGTGCGGACCAGGGACCGGTCCGATTGCCCAAAGACGCTGGTCAGAAGCCTGGAGTCTCTGCGAATACGACTGGGTCGTTGTCGACATAGAGAATCCGTGACTCGGGTGCGACCCCTTGGGCGACCTCATGCAGATTCGGGGGTGGCAGTCCCGTTTCGATGCCCAGGAACTGTCGGATGCCGTGTTCCGCCGCCAGTAGGCGGGCCACTCAGGCCCGCGTGTGCCCCCGAGCGGAACGGGAGCACCTGGGTCGTGATCCCGGGACGGCGGGACACGTCGATCAGGTGGGCGAGTTGGGCGCGCGCCACCTCGGGTCCGCCGACCATGCGGCGCACTGCGGCTTCGTCAAGGATCGCCCAGAGCTGCGGTGGCGGATCGGTGGTCAAGATGGGGTTCTTCCGTTCGACGACCGCCGGCCCGGTGAGCTCGGAGCAGTCGAAATGATCATTGGCTGGAGTGGGTCGTGTGGGCGGCGCACCGGGCACCATCAGGGCAAGCACCATCAGGGCAAGCAGCACCAGGGCAACGTCGTCGTCTTCCTTGTAGCCCTTGCTGTAGTCCTCGCTCATCGAGATCGGGCCGACCGGCGGTGGATCGCCGAACGCCGGGGCCTGGGAGGGGTCGGGGCCTGGGAGGGACAGCGGCCGACCGACGGCCGCAGGTGTCCGGGGGAGGACCGGGCGCACGAGCCGCCGTCGGTGGGCGGCCGGGGCAGACCCCCGTCCACCGGCGGCTTCCAGCGGTGGCTTCCAGCGATGGTGGCGGGTCGGTCAACAACGGACCACGGACCGCGGAGGGGGACGCGGCGTGCTACCGGACACGTGGAGCGCGGGAGGCGGGGCCGACCTGCGAGGATCGTGGGCATGGTGGTTCCGTCTGCCGCGCCGGCATCCGAGGAGCTGTTCCGGCGCGCCGAGCGTGTTGTTCCTGGTGGGGTCAATTCTCCGGTCCGAGCCTTCCGTGCCGTCGGCGGCACGCCGCGCTTCATGGTGGCGGGCAACGGCCCCTATCTGACCGATGCGGACGGGCGTACCTACGTCGACCTGGTGTGCTCGTGGGGGCCGATGATCCTCGGCCATGCCCATCCGGCCGTCGTCGAGGCGGTGTCGCGCGCCGTCTCGGCCGGCACCAGCTTCGGCACCCCCACTCCGGGGGAGGTGGAGCTCGCGGAGCTGATCGTCGACCGGGTCGGCCCGGTCGAGAAGGTACGCCTGGTCAACTCCGGCACCGAGGCGACGATGAGCGCCGTGCGGCTGGCCCGGGGTTTCACCGGCCGGTCGAGCATCATCAAGTTCGCCGGCTGCTACCACGGGCACGTCGACGCGCTGCTCGCCTCCGCCGGTTCCGGAGTGGCGACCCTCGGGTTGCCGGACACCCCGGGAGTCACCGGCGCCGCCACCGCGGACACCATCGTCCTGCCCTACAACGATCTCGCGCTGGTCGAGGCGGTCTTCGCCGAGCGCGGTGAGACGATCGCGGCGGTCATCACGGAGGCCGCCGCCGCCAACATGGGGGTCGTCCCGCCGCTGCCCGGCTTCAACGCCGGGTTGCGCCGGCTGTGCGACATCCACGGCGCGCTGCTCATCCTCGACGAGGTGATGACCGGGTTCCGCATCTCACGCGCCGGCTGGTGGGGCAATGAGGGGGCGATCGAGGACTGGTCGCCGGACCTGTTCACCTTCGGCAAGGTGATGGGCGGCGGGCTGCCCGCGGCGGCCTTCGGCGGGCGGGCGGACGTGATGGCCAGGCTCGCACCCGCCGGCCCGGTGTACCAGGCGGGCACGTTGTCGGGTAACCCGATCGCCGTCGCCGCCGGACTCGCCACTCTGCGGGCCTGCACCGACGAGGTCTACGCCACTGTCGACACCCGCGCCGCCGACGTGGCCGGGATCGTCTCGACCGCGTTGACCGAGGAGGGCGTGGCCCACCTGCCGAGCAGCGCCGGATCGCTGTTCAGCTTCTTCTTCACCGACGCCGCCACCGTGGTCGACTACGCCGGTGCCCAGGCGCAGAACACCGCCCGGTACGCGGCGTTCTTCCACAGCATGCTCGACGCCGGGATCTACCTGCCGCCGTCGGCGTTCGAGGCGTGGTTCGTCTCGGCCGCGCATGACGACGAGACGGTGGAGCGGATCGCCGCGGCGGCGCCGGCGGCCGCACGTGCCGCCGCGGCGGTACCCGAACCGGTGACCGTCTCCGCCTCTCCCGAGGGGCGGGCATGACGGAGCCGGCTCCGTTGACCCGGGTGCATCTGGTCCGCCACGGCGAGGTCTTCAACCCGGAGAAGATCCTCTACGGCCGGCTGCCGGGGTTCCGGTTGTCCGACAAGGGCCAGCAGCAGGCGAAAGTCACCGCGGAGTTCCTTGCGGAGCTGGACGTCGCGGCCGTGGTCGCGAGTCCGCTGGATCGTGCTC
>NZ_CDWRCM010000169.1:4204-5583 GCF_977927585.1 Frankia sp. CcWB2
AGCAGACCGCCGCGCCCATCGCCACGGCGCACGCGCTCGCCGTCCAGGCCGACCCGCGGCTGATCGAAAGCCGCAACGCCTTCGAGGGCAGAACGTTCGAGGCCGGCCCGGCGGTGGTCCGCTACCCCGCCCTGTGGCGCCTGCTGCTCAATCCGTTCCGCCCATCCTGGGGCGAACCGTACGACGAGATCGCCGCGCGGATGCTCGTGGCCGTCGCGGAATGGCGCGATGCCCACCCCGGTCGGCATGTCGTGCTCGTCAGCCATCAGCTTCCGGTCTGGACGGCTCGGCGTGCCCTGGAGGGGGTGCCCCTCTGGCACCGTCCCGACCGGCGGCAGTGTGGGCTGGCGAGCGTCACCACGGCCGTCTACCGGGAGTCCGAGCTCGTCGGCGTCCAGTATGCGGAGCCGAACGGGCTGACCGCGAACACGCCTGGATCGGTCGGCGCCTGACGAACTCCACCGGTCCCGAGTCACCGGCGCCGGCCGTCGCTGTCCCGCCCGTCGTCGCTGTCCCGCCCGTCGTCGCTGTCCCGCCCGCCCTCGCGTCCCTGCGGGCCGTGCTGCCGTTCCTGCGCTGCCCCGTGTGCGGCGACGCGCTGCACCGGGCGGACAGATCCCTGCGCTGTCCCGCCGGGCACGACTTCGACGTCGGCCGCAGCGGCTATGCCAACCTGCGCACCGGCCGGACTCGGCGGGTCGTCGGCGACACCGCCGTCATGGTCGCCGCGCGGGAGTCCTTCCTCGGTGGTGGCCACTACGGGCCGCTCACCGCCCGACTGGCCCAGATCGCGCATCCCGTCCCCGGGGGGTCATCCGGGCTATCCGGGTCGCCCGGTCGGGTGATCCTCGACATCGGTGCCGGGACCGGGCACCATCTGGCCGGCGTGGTCGGTGCGCGGCCGGACGCGGTCGGCATCGCCGTCGACGTCTCGAAGTACGCCCTGCGTCGCGCGGCGCGTGCCCATCCCCGGATCGGCGCGGTCTCCTTCGACGTCGCCGCCCCCTGGCCGGTGGCCGACCACGCCGTCGCCGTGCTCCTCGACGTCTTCGCGCCGCGCAACTTGGCCCAGATGCACCGGGTGCTGCGCCCCGACGGGCTGCTCATCGTCGTCACCCCCGGACCGGGCCATCTCGCCGAGCTGCACGGCCCGCTCGGACTCGTCGGGATACAGGCGGGCAAGAGCGACCGGCTCGACGAACGAACCACCGGACGGTTCGAGCCGATCATCGTCGAGCGCGTCGACGTTCCGCTCACGCTGAACACCGACCAGGTCGTCGACCTGGCTCTGATGGGCCCGACCGGCCATCATCGTGCGCCCGACCAGCTGCGCCGGCGGGCCGAAACCGCCTTCCCCGGGAGTGCCCCCGTTACGGCCC
>NZ_CDWRCM010000169.1:6138-7799 GCF_977927585.1 Frankia sp. CcWB2
TTTTCAGATCCGCGGTTACCGTCCGCTCCCGGTCCCGCCGGTGGCCGGCGGCCGGTGACGTCGGCGGAACGGTGCCTGCACGGCGACAGAACGGTGCCCGCCTGGCATGGAGCCCACAGGTGTCCTTTGTCGAGAAGCCCATGCGCGTCTCGCGGCCCCGCCACCTACCCTGAGTTGAGTTCTACAGTTGGTCGTAGACAGGTTCCCGGGTGGGAAGGGGCAGGGCACATACTGGTTCGCGTGGCGGAGAAGGGATGGCGGTCCGCGTCGGATGACAGTTCGGGCACGCTGGTGACAGGCATTGCCCCGATGCGGCGGATGCGCCGGGCCCGGTCGGCCCGCCGTGTCCGCCGGGCGGGACGCGTCGCCCCGGCCGCCGTGGCGCTCGTGGCGGCCGGGCTGCTGGCCGCCTGCTCCCCCGGGGCGAACTCGGTCGATGCCACCGGTGGCGGGGGCTACGGCTTCGTCCAGCAGGCGGCCGGGCAGGGCTTCGCCGCTCCCGGAAACCGGCATCCCGCACCCCCCCTGTCCGGTAAGACCCTCGACGGGACCTCCCTCGACCTCGCGTCCTACCGAGGGAAGATCGTTGTGATCAATTTCTGGGCCTCGTGGTGCGCTCCCTGCCGCGCGGAGACGCCAGGCCTGGTCCAGCTGTCCAAGGACAACCCCACGGTGGCGTTCCTCGGTGTCAACGAGAAGGACACCGTCTCCGGCGCGAAGGCCTTCGCGCGGGACTACGGCAAGTCCTACCCGAGCATCGTCGACAAGCTGGGCACCCTCGCCGCGGGCTGGCCGGTCGCTCCCGGCCTCCCGTCGACGTTCGTGCTTGACCAGAACGGGCGGATCGCGGCCCGGTTCACCGGTGGTGTGCTGCCCGACGACCTGAAGCCCGTGCTGAGCCGTCTGTGGGCCGAGGCGTGAGCGGGCGCCGTTCGCCCGGGGCGGAGAACCCGCGGTGAGCGTGGTCGGGCTCATCACCGACGGGCCGGTCCTGCTCGCCGCGCCGGTCGCCGCCGCCGCGGGACTGCTCTCCTTTCTCTCCCCCTGCATCCTTCCGCTGGTGCCGGGCTATCTCAGCTTCGTCACCGGCCTGTCCGGGGCGGAGCTTCAGGATCGTTCGAGGCGAGCTGCCGCCACCCCGGGGGGGCCGCCGGGCCGGGCACCGGCGGTGCCGGAGGTGTCCGTAGCGGTGTCGGCGGTGCCGGGCATGGCGGTGGCCGGCGGGGCTGTGGTGGCCGGCGGGGCGGCGGTCTCCGGTGGCGGGGCGATCTCTGGTGACCTCGCCCGGGACGACGAGGGGACCGGGTCGCCCGGGCCGCGGCTGTACCGGCTGCGCGCGGGTGGGCGGGTCGCCGCGGGCACGGGTCTGTTCGTGCTCGGCTTCACCGCGGTCTTCGTGTCCTACGGCGCGGCCTTCGGCGGGCTCGGGCAGTGGCTCACCCGCCATCAGGTTGGCGTCAGCCAGGTTCTCGGGGTTGTCACTATCGTGATGGGACTCGCGTTCGCCGGCGTGTTCTCCCGGCTGTCCTGGGCGAACAGGGAATGGCGCATCCACCGGTTGCCGGCGCCCGGCCTGCTCGGCGCGCCCGTGCTGGGGGTGCTCTTCGGGATCGGCTGGACACCTTGCCTCGGCCCGACGTTGTCGGCCGTCCTGGGTCTGG
>NZ_CDWRCM010000169.1:7896-10185 GCF_977927585.1 Frankia sp. CcWB2
GGTGACGAGCGCGACGGCGCAGCGGGGAGCGTTCCTCTCCGCGGTGTACTGCCTCGGGCTCGGGCTGCCGTTCCTCGCCGTCGGACTGGCTTTCCGACGTGCCGTCGGCGCCCTGCGGGTGCTGCGACGGCATACCCGCATCCTGACCCTGCTCGGCGGCATGCTGCTCGTCACGGTCGGCGTGCTTCAACTCACGGGGGAATGGGCCGACCTGGTTGCGAACCTACGGCCCTACGCCCCCGGCTTCTCGGAGATGCCGCTGTGACCTCCTCAACCCGTTCGAACGCCCGGCTCGCGCCTGCGTCCGGAGCCGCCGATCCCGCGCCACTCGCCGCCGGGTCCGTCGACGTCGAACCCGGCGACACCGTCGAGGCCGAGTCCGGCCTCGAGAAGTCCGGCCTCGAGTCCGCGGGATTCGACTCCGGCGTGGCGGCCAGCTCGCGCCGCCTGCCCGAGGGGCATGCCGACGCCCGCGTCGCCGCCCCCGAGGCGTTCGACCCGCCGGACAGCGCGGCCGGTCCGTCGCCCAGCGACCCCGGCGACCCCGGCGCGCCGACCGACGGACCGGGGCGCGCCCCCGGCGCCGGTGGCCGGTTCACCCGGCATCCGGCCCTTGCCCTCGCCGTCCGGTCCTGGCGCCAGCTCACCAGCATGCGCACCGCGTTGCTGCTGCTGTTCCTGCTGGCCCTGGCCGCCGTGCCCGGATCGCTGCTGCCGCAACGCGCCATCAACCCGATGCGGGTGGAGCAGTACCTCGCCGACCACCCCACCCTCGGTCCGCTGCTCGACTGGTTCTCCGGGTTCGACGTCTTCGCCGCGTCCTGGTTCGCGGCGATCTACCTGCTGCTGTTCATCTCCCTGATCGGCTGCCTGTCGTCCCGGATCCGCTGGCATGCCAGGGCGCTGTTCACCGCGCCGCCGAAGGCCCCGGCCCGGCCCGGCCGGCTGCCCGGCGGCAGCGTCTGGACGAGTCCGATGGAGCCCGGCGACGCGATGGCGGCCGCCCGGCAGGCGCTGCGCCGACGGCGCTTCCGGGTCACGGCCACGGCTGGCGAGGCCCGCGACGCGAAGGGGCCCGCCGACCACTCCGTCGCCGCGGAGAAGGGGTACCTGCGCGAGACCGGTAACCTCGTCTTCCACATTGCCCTGGTGGGGCTGCTCGCCGCGGTGGGCTTCGGTTCCTGGTACGGATACTCCGGGACCGTGCTCGTCGTCTCCGGGAGTGGATTCGCGAATACGATCATCTCCTATGACCAGTTCAACGCTGGTCAGCGCGTCGACACCGCGAAGCTGCGCCCGTTCTCGCTCACGCTGGACCGGTTCAACGCCACGTTCCAGCCGAGCGGCCAGCCGTCCGACTTCCGCGCCGACGTCACGTATGCCGCCGCGCTGAACGCCCCGACCCGCAAGGCGACCATCCGCGTCAACCATCCGCTGGTGATCGGCAATGCCAAGATTTACCTCATCGGGCATGGATTCGCCCCGCACTTTGTGCTTCGCGACGCCGCGCGCAAGGTCGTCTGGGAGTCGAACGTGCCGTGTACCCCGCGGGACGGCATGTTCACCTCAACCTGCACCGTCAAGATCCCCGACACCGGACTGCCCGCGCTGGGCGTCCGCAAGGAGCCCCAGCAGCTGGCCTTCAGCGGCGTGTTCACGCCGACCACCCGCCTCGACCCGACCCAGGGATACGTCTCCGTGTTCCCCGCGGCCCGCGCGCCCGGTCTGACGATCACGGGGTTCGTCGGCAACCTCCATCTCAACGAGGGCATTCCACAGAACGTCTACACGGTCGACACCCGCGACATGCGCCAGATCACGATGACGGGCCCGGCGGGCAGCGAGCGCACCGCGCAGGTCCTGGCCCTCGACAACCCGCGGCAGCGCACCCTTACCGGGCTGTCCGGCGGGATGAGCCTCGAGGCCGACAGCGTGGCCGAGTTCGCCACCTTCCAGGTCAAGTCCGACCCGTTCAAGGGCGAGGCGTTGCTCTTCGCGGTCCTCATCATCGTCGGGCTGATCGCGAGTCTCCGGGTGCGCCGCCGCCGGGTTTGGGTGCGGGCCCGGCCGGCGGCCGCCGGTGGGTGCACGGTGGAGATCGGCGGGCTGTCCCGCTCCGACGCCGACGGGTTCGCCGTCGAGTTGGCCCAGCTCACGACCCTGGTCCGCGAGGCCACCGGGCTTGCCGGCACCGACCGGTCCGTGCCGACCGCCTCGGAATCGAGCGGCGCCGAACCCGCCAGTACCGAACCCGCCAGTACCGAACCGGGCAGCACCGAACCGAGTAGC
>NZ_CDWRCM010000170.1:0-3684 GCF_977927585.1 Frankia sp. CcWB2
TCTGTGTCGGCAGTGGTGGTCCGGCCGTCGGCCGTAACGCTGATCGTGCCAACTGGCCCCGGCCGCCAGTTCCTGCCTCACCCTAGACG
This sequence comes from Frankia sp. CcWB2, assembly GCF_977927585.1. Taxonomy (NCBI): domain Bacteria; kingdom Bacillati; phylum Actinomycetota; class Actinomycetes; order Frankiales; family Frankiaceae; genus Frankia; species Frankia sp. CcWB2. Next base: position 90 of record NZ_CDWRCM010000170.1, read on the forward strand.
ACGGGTTGTCGTTCGGTTGGTTATCCGACCGCGGGCCGGTGGCGTTTCTGGCGCATTCCGGGTCCTCGCAACGCGGGCCAGCATTCCCACCCGGTCCCCGGTCGGCTCCTCGGGGTCAGCAGCTCCGCTGCCAGATCAGTGCCTTTGCGAGGGCGCCCCATTCGTAGGCGATCGCATAAGGCCATTCCCGGAGGCGACGCGGGCCGACCACAGTGACCCGCAGATCACCGTGGAAGCAGCGGCTGATGCGGACACGGGCGCGGGTGTCCTGCGCGCGGCCGGTGACGAAGAGGATCCTGGTCCAGCCATGTCGGGCGGCGAGCTCAGCGGTTGCCCGCGCCTCGCCCCGAGTGGTCACCGGGTGCGGAGAAAAGCAGATCACCTCCACCTTCGGTGCCTCGTGGGCGGAGCACCACCGCATCCCGGGGGTAGACATCACGAGGACGGGAGCGTAACCGGTACGGGCCAGTTCGATCGCCTTGCCGGTTCTGTCCCCCGGACCCGCCAACATGACGATGGCGTCCGCCTGGACGGGCACGTCGGCGGCCGGGAATACGAACAGCCGAAGGGTAAGCGCGGTGAAACCTGCCAGGACCACCGCGAACAGCATCACGATGAGCCGGCGTCGCCCCGCTCGTCCCCACCGGTGGCGCGCAGCCCGGCCCGCCTCCGGCGGGGGGCCGGATGACCGCCGCTCACCGGCCGGCGGTGACGACGCAGCGGAAACCACACCATCATTCAAACATGCCGGTACCTGACCACGACCGAGGAAATCGTCGGTGCCCGAGGACCCCGGCCAGCCCCGAACCCCCATCTGTCAGTATTTCTCCTGACCACGGATTCTCCGTTTCCCGGGCCGGGCTAGAGGTCTCTCAACAAAGTCGCGAACCGGCGGGCCTGGGCTTCCGTGTTCAGGCGGTGCTCGACGTCCAGGTGGGCGGCCGCACCGAGCGCGGCCGCCCGGTCCGGGTCGAGCACCAGCTGCACGACCGCTTCAGCGAGCGCATCGGTGTCGTAGGGCGGAACGAGAATCCCGGTACGGCCGTGATCGACGTAGTCCCGGATGCCGGGGGTATCGGTCACCACGACGGGACGACCACTGGCCATCGCCTCCAACACGACGGTGACGCCGCTCACGTGAAGATTGGGCCGGAGGCAGACGACCACCATCGATGCGGTCCTGTACAGGTCGCTCACCTCGGGAAGAGTAAGACGGTTCCGACGCCGGCCGAGCCACGGTGGCACGGCCACGTTTCGGGCTGTCACCAGCTCGAGTCTCAGCTCCGCCAGCCTCATCTCCGCCAGCCTGCTCCGCCCCTGGGACAGGCCGCGGACCAACGTTTCGAAGTCGCGGTGCCGATCATTTCCGACACTCACCACGGACCCTTTCTCCGGAGGGTTTCCAGATGGCCGGAAAAATGTGGAGTCGCCCCCGAACGGAACGTACGAGAAACGGCTTTCAGGAATGCCAAGCTGCGTTCGGAGCGGCGGAATCTGGGCGGTGGAAAGCGTAAATATCCGACTGGCCCTTCGCAGGGCGCAGCGGGCGATCTCCAGCGAGCCGGGCCGTCGACCGGCGACATCGGCCAGCCAGTCGCCAGCGCCGGGCGTCACCACGGGAAGTGTCGTCGGGTCACCACGCACGCACCCGGTCCGGCCACGATGGTCTACCGTGTGTGCCGCCCGCCTACCTGAATACGACTGCGTCGCGCGGGCCGGCGCCGGCCTGGGGTGATCAGACAGTGGATTTTGTCATGCAACAGTCGGATCGCGCCGACCCGGCGAGCGGAAAAACCCCCGCAGCCCCGGCGCACCATAAGCATGCGCGCGCAAGCGTCGTCATTCCGGCCTATAACGAGGCGGCCGTGATCGGCCGCTGCCTTGACCGGCTCGCCGACGGCGCCGCCCCCGAGGACCTGGAGATCGTCGTGGTCGCCAACGGCTGCTCCGACGAGACCGCCCGTCGGGCCCGCGACCGAGGTGTCCGCTGCGTGGAGACCGCGAAGGCCGGCAAGGCGGCCGCGCTGAACCTTGGCGACGCCGAGGTCACCGCCTTCCCGCGATTCTATGTGGACGCCGACCTGGAGGTGTCCGGCGCCGACCTGCTGCGGGTGGCCGACGTGCTGCGGACCGGCCCGGCACTGGCCGCATCACCGCGCCTGACAATCCATCTTGCCGGCACGAGCCGCGTAGTACGCGACTACTACCGCATCTGGCTGCGGCTGCCCTATGTGCGCAACGGCCGAATCGGTGGGGTCATTGGAGTGAGTGAGCAGGGCCGGGCCTGTTTCGATCGTTTCCCGGACGCAATCGCGGATGACTTCTTTCTCTATCACCGGTTCGCACCGGATGAGCGATGCACGGTCGACGGCACCTGTTTCGTCGTACATCCGGCCCGGACCGCACGCGACCTCGTTCGACAGAAAAGCCGGGTTTTCGCCGGCAACGCCCAACTGCGCGCCCTCGGGCTGGCGCCCGCGGGCGGTCCCACGAAGGGTGGTCGTGGCCTCGCCGGCGGGTCCGTGGACTGGCTCAGGGTGGTCCGCGCCGAGCCCCGCCTGCTCGGCGCGGCGCCGGCGTATCTCGCGGTCTCCACCGTGGCGAAGGTGCTCGCCCGCCGGAAGGTTCGCCGCGGGGACCTCGGCACGTGGGAGCGCGACGGCAGCAGCCGCGGGGGCAGCCCGGCACCATCGCCATCGCCATCGACATCGACATCGTGTCTCTGACCTTGCCTCGGGTCCGGCTACTCATCGGGTCCGGCCACACAGGACCACCGGCTGGCCGGTGTCCGCCCAGACGTTCCCGGCACTGAAGAAAGTGGTCTTACCGGCATCGTCGTTGCCCAGCCGGCAGACACTCCAGCGGAAGCCGCGGCCGAAACGGTTGTCCGTCACGCGGAGGTTCCTGGCAGCGACCACAAGCGTCGTTCCGCCGGCGTTCAACCAATTGTGGTCGATAACCACATCACGGTTACCTCCGTTCGCCCACTCCAAAAAGACGACGGCTGTCTGGGTCTTGTCGTACGGGGAGAGGTCGAGGTTGTTACACACCACACTCAGGTCCCGGACCCCGCGGACCTGGATGCCGTCGGTATGGGCCCCTTTCGGTGGCCTTCGGTCATGGACGTAGTTATGACGGATGGTGACGCCGGAAACCGGTCCGAGCGTGGACGAGATGTGGAAGCCGTCGTCGCCACCGGAAAGATTACTGTACTGGATGACGTGACCTGCGCCACCTCTGATTGCGATCCCACTTGTCGCCACGTGATCGATCAGCACATTACTTCCGCGCACGCGGATGCCATCGTGGACGATCGAGTTTCTTATCGTCACGTTGTCGGCATAGATGTCGATGAGTCCGGAGAACTCCTTGTTCTCCAGTACCTGTCCGGGAGTGGCCAGTTTCCCGGCGGGCATCGGCTGGAACCGGGATCCGGGCGCGGGGCCGGTGTTCGAGGCGTCCGGCTTGCGGTCGCATCCTCGGGCCGCGGCCGGGTCGCCCCCTGGTAGGCCGCGGGTCGCGGCACCGCCATCCGGTGAAACCCCGGCCGGGACAGTGGCGGGGGCCGGTGTGCCCGCCGTCCGCGCGGGCCCGT
>NZ_CDWRCM010000170.1:4009-9753 GCF_977927585.1 Frankia sp. CcWB2
CTCGAGCGAAGGGCGACCAGCAGCCCACCGCCCGCCACCAGCGCCACGAGCACCGCCACGGATCCAATCAGGACATACCGGTGTCGATTGGTCAAATCAGCGCGAGCCATCGAATCCTTCCAGAGCTATCCCACCGAGCCGGGGGCCGCGCCGTACCGGCCCTTTTCGTGGGTCTGGAGACCCGAGCGGGGAACTCCAGCCGGTCTACGCCTGCACTGCCAGGAGACGGGGCTCGGCGGGCGCGGCCGGGCCGAGGACGAAGTCCAGGAAGGCGACGTGCCGAGCGGACCAGCTGTTGTCCGCGACGAAATCCAGCCGGTCAGCCTCCGTGACGGCCGGCCAGGTCAGGATCTCGTTCATCGCCGCCACCGGATCGTCCCCCGGGCGCAGCAGTCGGACCCGCCGCCCGATGCCCCGAACCGGGGCAAGGTCCGTGGCGAGGACGGGACGCCCGGCTGCCAGATATTCGTAGATCTTGATGGGGTCCATAGCCTCGGTCAACGGAGTGCTCCGGTGGGTGAGCAGGCACACGTCGGCCGCGGCGATCAGACCGGTCACGGCCGGCCGGGGCAGATGTCCGGGCAACCGCACCGACCGCAGCATCCGCAGCGACCGGACGGAGGCCTCGTCCGGGATGGGGCCGGCCAGAATCACGGTGCCGGCCGACGCCAGGCCGCGAATCATGTCCAGATCGAGGCGGGTGTCGACGGTGCCCGCGTACACGCACCACGGCCGAGGGAGGCGCCGGAGCCAGTCCGGCGGGGACGGCGGGCGCAGCCACTCGGCCGGGTCGACACCGTTGTGCACGACCAGCCCGGCACCGGTCGGCCCGGCACCGGTCGGATGGAGGCGTTCCAGCAGCGGCCTGGACACCGCGATGACCGGCAGCCGCCGGCGCCGGATCTCCTCGTAGGCATGCCGGAAGGCCGGATGCCACCGCCGTAGCGATGGGTGGGTCGCCCAGTCGTCCCGGGCGTAGTACATGACCGAGCCGGCCCAGGACATGTCGGCGAAGCCCGCCAGCGGCGGATACATAGTGATCACGACGGGTCGTTTGCAGCCGGCCCGGCCCGCGGCCCGGCCGAGCCTCCTATCATACCGCCGATAGGCCGCCCGCAGCGACGGCAGCGTCACCGGGTCCTTGCGGCGCCACCGCTGCGGCGACACCAGATGCCCCTCAACGCCACCGGACGGTGGCAGGACGGTGGTCCGGCCGCCCCGCAGCACCGTACCGAGGTGGCTCCGAAACGGCTCGGCCACGACCACGCGCCGGACCCTGGGCGATCGCAGCAGGGTGAGCAGTAGACGATCGGGAGGACGCATGTACGCCCTGATCGCCATGTCCTGGAGCGTCTCGATCGGCAGGGCCAGCACCACGTCCCGCTGGCCCGCCGTGGGGGCATCTTCCATAAGAGTGGACTCCTTCACCGTTGAGCCATCGGGTTCACCCGTGAGCCGTCGGGCCCAGCGCGTCGTCTCTGCGCGACGACGCCGGAGCAGGCTGCCCCGAGCCGGCGCTCGCGCGCCGGGCATACTGCAGTAGGTCCGCCAACGCGGGTGGGCGTTGTCTCCACGTGATCATGATGTAGGTCGCGGCACCGGCCAGCACGCTCGCCAACAGGCACACTGGGCGGGCAAGCCGGAACCCGTGGGTGAGCCACTGGACAGCGGCCATCACGGCGACGGTCCCCGCGGTCGCCACGACGTGCGGCCAGACCGCGGTGACCAACTCGCGCGGCTTCGCGTCCACCAGTCTGAAGGGAATCGCGAAGCCGGGCGGTAGCAGGAGGACGATCACGATGGCGTACGCCGCCGCGACCCCGTTGATTCCCCACGGCAGGCCGGCGAAGTAGCTGCCGAGCATCAGCAGGCCGGAGAAGATTCCCCAGCGCAGCAGCAGGTCGGTTCTTCCCTTCACGTTGTAGAGGACCCCGACGCTGAAACTCACCGACTGGATGCCGCCGATCGGGGCGAGCAGCCAGATGAGCGGCACCAGCCGTTCCCAGCGCGCGCCGAGCACGACCAGGACGACGTCGCGCGCGACGACAGTGAGTCCGGCCATGACCGGAAAACAGACCAGAGCGGCGAGCGCGCATGACCGGAAATAGACCCGGCGGATCGCGGCGTGATCGTCCTGGAGCCGGGACAGACCGGCGAACATGACTTCCTGGAACGCCGTAGAAACAGTGCTCACCGGATACATGAGCACCCGCTGCGCCAGGCCATAGTAGCCCAACTGCTGGGCTCCGAGGAAATGCCCGACAATCACCTTGTCGCCGTGCAGCAGAAAGAAGTTGAAGACGCTGAACCCGCTCAGGTTGGCGCTGAAACGCAGCACGGACCTGACCTCGGCGGGGCTGAACGACGCCCTGGGACGCCACGGCGACTGCAGCCACGCGACGAGGGTGGTGACCCCGAATCCGACCAGATAGCCGATGACCAGTGACCACACCTGGTAGCCCAGCAGGGCGAACAGGATCGAGCAGGCCGCGTTGGCCGCCGTCCCGATGATATTCGCCGCGGCGACGGCACCGAACTTCATCTCCCGGCGGAGCAGCCACTGCTGCAGGTCACCGAGGCTGGCGAGCAGCAGGCCGAGGCCCAGGACCTGGAGCACGGGCGTCAGCGCCGAGTCACCGTACAGGCTGGCCAGGCCGGGCGCCAGCAACGCCAGCAGGCCCGAGATGACCAGACCAAGCCCGATGTTGAGGAAAAAGACGCTGCTGAGCAGCCGCTCGCTGATCTTGTCTCGTTGGACAACCGCCATGCCGGTCCCGAAACCCCGCAGAATTTCGAGGAACATCACGATGACCAGCGCCATCGTCATGAGACCGAACGCCCGCGGTTCGAGCAGGTGAGCCAGGACGACCTGGACCAGCAGGCGGGTGACCTGCACGACAACCTGGTTCACCGACATCCACCGGGCTCCGCTGGCCATCGAACCGCGCGGCGCCCGACGGGGCGGCGACGGCTCCGCCACGGTCTCCCCCGCCCCCAACAGGGCGGACGACCGGGTCACGGACGACCGGGTCACGGCCGGTGGCTGGCTCACCGCTGCCACCCGGAGGCCAGGACCGCCGGTGCGGGGGTCATCCGCCAGAGTGCTCCGGCGCAGCCGATGAGCAGGAACAGCAGGCCGGCAAGCATCGCGAAGCTCAGGGCGTCGAAGGTGAGGAAGCTGACGACCCCGGCCAGGATCGAGGCCATCAACGCCTGGCCGAGTTCCCGGTCATGCTGTTCCCGGGCCCGACGCCGCGCCCCACGGGCCACCAAGAGACCGACGGCGACCCAGACCAGCAGCACGGTTGTCCCGACGACTCCGGTCTCCAGCACCGAGCCGAGTAGCTGATTGTCAAGGTAGAAGTACTGGTGGGGGGTGAATGTGCCCAGTCCACGGCCGAGGAGCGGCCTTTGCGTGAACAACTTCCAGGCCTGGGCGTAGTCCTCGGTGCGGCCGGTCACGCTGGGGTCCGCGCCGGCCCGCAGGAACAGCGAGACGGTCGCCTCGAGCAGACCGGGAAACAGCGTGTGCAGGACGAGGACGGACCCGGCCAGCGCCAGCAGGCCGTTGAGGCGGCGGCGGACCGGCCAGACCGCCGTCAGGGTCAGGATCGCCACGGCGGCGCTCACGGCGGTGCTTCGCGAGACGCTCATCGGCAGGACGGCCCCGATGACGGCGACCTGGGCCCAGGCACCGACCCGCGCCCACCCGCGGGCGGCGACGGCGTAGTACAGGGCCAACGGCAACACCACGGCCAGGACAACCCCGAACTCGATCGGATGCACGGCCGTCGCGGCGACCCGCTCGAAGCCAGACCGGACGTCGACGCGATCGACGTCCGGTCTGAGCGACATTCCCGGGGGGACCAGGACGGCGCTGTAGTTACGACCGGTCAGAAACTCGATCCCGCCGATGGTGGCCATGAAGGTGGCGCCCAGCACCACCCGGCGCAGCAGGCTGTCCAGCCGGGTCCGGCACCGGATCGCATCGGCGGCCAACAGCGTCACCCCGGCCTGCGCCACGACCGTCACGAGACTGCGATGAGCGGAGCTGACCTCTGTCGCTTCCACCACGCGGGTGAACATCATCGCGAAACTGAGCGTGAGAACCCATACGAGTACCAGCGTCGCGGCCCGCACCGGCTGGAACACCGGGTCGAACCGGGCGCGTCGTGCGGCCTGGTGAACCAGCCAGCCGGCAAGACAGCAAAGGCCGACGGGCACGGTCAGCTTCCCCAACGGCGGGAGCCGGTAGGTCGCCGGCACGGCGAAGAGAACGAAGACCATCAACGTCAGCAGCGTCACCGCGTCCCGCCGACTCGCCAGCAGGGGCACCGCCACGGCCGGGACGGCCAGCACCACGGCCGGCCCGACCGGCCCGAGCACCATCGCCGCCGCTACGGCGGCGGATCCGAACGCGACCGCGGCGAGCACCGGCCCGGCGGCGCCAGGTGCCTGGCCGGCACCGAACGGCCCGGCCCCCGGCGCCGCCGGGCCGGTGAGAGAGCCGGCGGTCATCCGGCCACCAGCCCGCTGGTCACCGGTTCACCTCTCACCGGTTCGCCTCGAACCGCCAGGCGACCCGTCGAGTGCCCGCCATGGGATCTTCGGGGAGTGCGTGCCGTCCGCGCCGACCCCGGCCACGGCCACGGCTGGCGCCCGCCCGGGCGGGACCGTAATGCTCCGCCCCTCCCCGTGACCGGGCCCGGCGCCCGGCCTCGGCGTCGACGGCAAGCGCCAGCCCCAGCGCCGCTGCCACGCCGAGGAACGCGACGGTGCCAAGCAGCTTGAGGCTACGGGCGGGCTGCACGCTCGTCAGCGGCGGCTCGGACAGCGGCGCTATCCGGTAACGCTGGTCCGGCGGCACAGCAGACTGCAGATCGTTCGACTTCGCGGTGATCACACGTACCACCTGATCCAGGGTGCGAGTGGCCTCGGTGGGATCGGCGGCCGTGGCCGTTACATCGAGGAATACCGTCTCCGGTTGCACCGAGATCTCGTAGTCACCATGGAATCCAGCCGAACGGATCTCCTCCCGCACCTGCCGAGAGTCCATGATCTTCGACTCCGTGAGAGCCAGCAACTTGAGTGAATCGCCAAAGTAGGAGAGCGGGTTGACGGGCTGCAGGATAAACCCGGAACCGGAGGAGGATGTGGCGAGCTTCTGCTCCACCGACGGGCCGACCACGAGGACCATGGCCTTCGACTGGTAGACAGGCTTGGCGACAGACATCGTGATCCCGATTGCGGCCGCCGTGGCGAGCAGGATCGGAAGCATGACATACCATCGGCGGAACGCCGTTCTGGAGATCGTCACGATGTCCATGTCGGACTCCCCCGGTAAGCCGACGACGCCGACGGCGAGGCCTGGTCCGCACCATGACCAGAAGGTTCTGTCATTCGGGGCTCCAAGGATTCATACGCCTGAACCGATCCCATCATCAGCCTGGATCGATTCAATGTAGTCGCCCTGCGCCGCGCCGATATGCAGGCCGACCCGCGTGTCGTCGCGCTACCCGGACCGGTGGGATGGGGACTTCGCGGCGAGTCGGGTCCCGATTCGGGTCCCGAATGTCATGCGTACCTCGCCGCCCATGTGCCGAGCATGGGGCAATGCCCACTGCCGCCCCAGAACCGCCAGGCAGCGAGCCCGCTCGACCCGGTCGAGCCGGTCGTGGGACAGGATCACATGAATCATCCGGACGGTCTTCTCCACCATCGGCAGCGACGGTGCCTGCCGGTGC
>NZ_CDWRCM010000171.1:0-5357 GCF_977927585.1 Frankia sp. CcWB2
AGATCACCGAGCACACCAGCGGGCACCTCGACGACGCCGCCGGGGAACGCGACCCGCAGCGCACCGCGTTCGCCCAGCGCGACGACGGTGCCGATCTCGCCGTTGGCGAATCCGACGTCGATATGGTTCGCCGTGGCCACCACACGGTCCCCGATGTCGAACCCGGAGACGGCGCCGCCGCCCGGGTTCAGCGTGCCCTTCAACGCGGTGTTGAGCGCCGTGGTGCCCGCCGGACCGGCGTGCACCGGGGTCACGACCTGGATGTCTGCGACGGGAATGCCGAGCGCGCGGGGGATGGAGTTGGTGACGAGCTGGACGGTGCGATGCGCCGCCTCGCCGGAGCTGCCGGACGGCACCACCACGACCTCCCGGCCAGGCCCCGGTGGTGGCGGTGGCAGCTCCCCGCCGCGCATCGCGGCGGCCATCGTCGCGATGGCGCCGCCGTCGGCCTGCCGGTACAACCGCCGCAGCTCGGTCACCGGGACCTCACCGGACTCGAGCAGGTCGGCGATGATCTGCCCCGGTCCGATGCTCGGTAGCTGGGCCGGGTCCCCGACGAACATCAGGTGCGTACCGTCCGCGCAGGCGTCGAGCAGCGCGGCGGCGAGCTCCGCGTCGAGCATCGACGCCTCGTCGACGACGACGAGGTCGGCGTCGATCGGGTTGTGCTCGCCGCGCGCGAACCCGCTGCCGCGCCCTTGAGCCTGCAACAGCCGGTGCAGGGTGCTCGCCGGCGCCCCGCACAGCTCCTCGAGGCGTTTGGCAGCCCGTCCAGTCGGCGCGGCCAGTGCGACGACCGCCTTGGCCGCCCAGGCCAGTCGTACGACGGCCGCGACCGTGCGGCTCTTGCCCGTTCCCGGCCCACCGGTGAGCACGCTGACGCCGGACTCCAGCGCGGCGCGCGCCGCCGCGAGCTGGATCTCGTCCAGCCCGGTCACTACCTCGTCGTTGCTCCCGTTCCCCCCCTCGTCCTTGTCGTCGTTCTTGTCGTTCTTGTCGTCGTCGAAGTCCTTGTCGTCGTCGAACGCCAGCGCCGTCGGAGGCGGGGCGGTGGCGGCCCGTGCGGACACGGCCCGCCCGGCCGGATCGTCGTCGCCGTCGTACCCGGACCCGTCGTACCCCGACCCGTCATCGGGTCGGCGGCGGGCTCTGGGGGCGCCTGCGCGCAGCGGCTCGGCGGTCGCCATCAGCCGTTCGATGCCGTCCGCGACGGACTGCTCGGCCATCGCATGCCGCTCCAGCGCGATCCGGTCGCCGACGGCGATGATCCGCCCGTCGTCGAGCGCCGCGGTCGGATCGGCCACCCCCTCGCGCGCGGCGGCACGCAGCACCGCCTGCACGGGGCCCGCGGTGTCCCCCGCCCGGGAGGCGGCCCGGCCGAGCAGATGGGTGAGTACCGCCGGGCCCCGGCGCGGATCGTCGCGCTGCAGACCGCGGCGGCGGGCGAACCGGTCGGCCTGGGCGATCTCGGTGTCGGCGGCGGTCAGCAGCATCCACGGATCGGCCCGCAGGAGGTCGGCGGGCGCGGGTCCCAGCAGGTCGGTCACCCCGCGCGCGAGCCGGGCCGGAAGATCCGCGGCGACGAGCAGTTCGACGACCGCGTACGTGCCCGCCACGGCGCGGAAGCTGTCGGCGAGCCGCCGGGCCCGCGGTCCGGTGACCCCCTCGACGGTGCCCAACCGGCCGACGTCGACGTGGTCGGGCCGGGTGATCCCGGCCGCGGGCAGCCGGCCGGCCGTCGTGCGGCCCAGCCCCGGCCACAGCCCCGCCCCGCAGAACGCGGCGAAGACCTCCTCGGGGTCCGCTGGCTGCGGGTCCGCTCGTGCCTGCGGGCCGACCGCGTCAGGCTCCGAGGCGGAAGCGGTCGTGTACTCGTCCGGCATGCCGGGAAGCGTAACGACGAACCGTTCCGCCGCTGTTGTAGCCCGCTGGGTAGCGTGGTATCCGGGACGGCTGTCTGGCGGCATGGCTGTATGAAGGCGATGTCGCGCGTTCCGACCGATGCGCGTCCGGGTTCACCCGTGCGTCCGGGTTCACCCGCGCATCCGGGGCCACCCGCGCGTCCGGCCCGGCGGAGACAGTGAGCGTCAGCAACAGTGAGCGTCAGCAACAGAAGGGACGGACCGGTTGACCACAGTCCTGCTGGTCCGCCACGGCCTGACCGCCGTGACCGGCAAGATCCTGCTTGGTTGGACGCCCGGCGTGGGGTTGGACGACCGTGGCCGCCGCCAGGCGTCGGACCTGGCGCGACGCCTCGCCGACATCCCGCTGGCGGCGATCGTCAGCAGCCCGCTCGATCGCTGCCGCCAGACGGCCGCGATGATCGCCGGACGCCGTCCGGTCAGCGAGGCCAGCCTGGACGGCACGCAGCAGGTCGAGATCGACGAGCGGCTCGGTGAGTGCCGGTACGGTGACTGGACCGGGCAGGAACTGGTGACCCTGGCGAAGGATCCGCTCTGGGCGGTGGTGCAGAGCCATCCCAGCGCGGTCGTCTTCCCCGGTCCCGAGGGTGAGGCACTACGGGACACGCAGGCCCGTGGGGTGAGCGCCGTGCGGGAGTGGAACGAGCGGCTGGGCCCAGACGCCACCTGGCTGCTGTGCTCGCACGGCGATGTGATCCGCACGGTGGTCGCCGACGCCTTGGGCATGCATCTGGACATGTACCACCGGATCACCGTCGATCCCTGTTCCCTGACCGTGATCCGCTACAACGAGCGCCGCCCCTTCGTCCGGCGCATCAACGACACCGGCGGGGACGTCGTCGAGCTCCTCCCGCCACCCCGGGCCGAGGGCTCCGCTGGGGCCGTCGGCGCCGCGGCGTCGTCTCCCGGGTCCCGGAAGTCCTTGGAGTCGCCGGGGTCGCCGGGGTCTTCGAAGTCCCCGGGGTCGCTGGGGTCGCCGGGGTCCAGTGGGCTCGACGTGGACGAGGTGATCGGTGGCGGTGCCGGCGGTTTCCGTCCCAGCGCCGGTGGTGGAACGGGCTGATCGGGCATGCCGCGCCGGATACACGTCTTCGACCCGCCGCAGCGGTTCGTCGTGGGCACCGTAGGCCTTCCCGGTGCCCGATCGTTCTATCTGCAGGCCCGCGACGGGGCGCGGGTCGTCACCGTCGCGGTGGAGAAGGCTCAGGTCGCCTTGCTCGCCGAACAGCTGACCGAGCTGCTCGACGAGTTGGGCCGCCGTGGCGCGACGCCGCCGCCCGAGCCCGCCCCGGCCGACCCCGACCTGTCACCGCTCGATCTGCCGATCGACGAGGAGTTCCAGGCCGCGACGATCGCGCTCGGCTGGGATCCGCGTGGCGGACGGGTCGTCATCGAGGCGCAGGCGACGGGCGTGACCGACCCGGTCGTCGGATTCTCCGATGATCCCGACGGGCCGGACGCCGTCCGGGTCCTGCTGGAGTCCGAGCAGGCGCGCTCGTTCGTGCGGCGCGTGGCGCGGGTCCTGGCCGCGGGCCGGTCCTCCTGCCCGTTGTGCGGGCAGCCGTTGGACGACGGTCACGTCTGCCCGCGCCAGAACGGTCACCTGCGCTGATGCGGCCGGCGAGGGGCGCCGGGCCCGGCCGCCGCGGGTGCGCGGTCCGTGGTAGCGGTGCGGTCCATGGCGGGGGTACGGTCCGTGGTAGCGGTGCGGTCCGGTCGGCCTGGCGGTGTGGGAGAGATGTCGCTCACCGTCCGGTCCGGTGACATCACCCTGCCGGACCGGACAGACTGAGATGATGGGCGTTTCCGCGGCGAGTTCCACCCCGGGGTGGCGACCGCCACTGCATCCGATCGACGGGGGCGGCCTCGACGCCCCCGCCGCCCTCGACCTCCTTCGCCGCGGTGACCTCGAGATCACCGCCCGGCTGGTCGACGCGAGCAACACGACGCTCTGCTGCGACATCTGCGCTGACGGGGTGACCGGCCGCTGCGTCTACAAGCCGGTCCGCGGCGAACGCGCCCTGTGGGACTTCCCGGACGGCACCCTCGCCGCCCGCGAGCTGGCCGCCTACGAGGTCTCCGAGCAGCTCGGGCTTGGCATCGTCCCGCCTACCATTCTGCGTGACGGCCCGTTCGGCGAGGGCATGGTGCAGCTGTGGATCGATACCGACGTCACCGTGGACCTGGTGGCGCTGACCCGGTCCGACGACTCCCAGCTGCGCCGGATCGCCCTGTTCGACGCCGTCATCAACAACGCCGACCGCAAGGGTGGGCACCTGCTGCCGGCGCCCTCCGGCCGAATTCACGGCATCGATCACGGTGTGACCTTCCACACCGACGGCAAGCTGCGCACCCTGCTGTGGACCTGGCGGGGCAGGCGACTCGATGCCGAGGAGACCGCCTTGCTCGACGACCTGCGTGAGGCGCTCGCGGGCCCCTTCCGGGACCGGCTCGAGGAGTTGCTCACGGTCACCGAGGTCGACGCCCTCACCATGCGGGTCGACGGGCTTCTGGCCAAGGGCCGGTTCCCGTTGCCCTCGGGGGACTGGCCGGCGATTCCCTGGCCGCCGTTCTGAGCGGGTTCTGGTTCTGAACGGGTTCTGGTTCTGGGCGGGTCAACCAGTGCGGGTACAGGTGCGGGAGAACATGAGATGTCACCGTAGGTGATCCGGGGTGGATCGGCTTGGGATGCCGTCGGTTACGTTGCGGTTACTTTCCCCGTGCCCGCCGGAGAGTCGGTTCGCGGTTACTCTGACACGCATGCAGGCGTGGCAATCTCCTCCGATACGTTTTCTTCCCGGTCACGGGAAGCCACTGAGGATCTTCGATACGGCCACGTCGAGCGTACGCGAGTTGGCGCCGGCCGCCACAGCAAGGCTGTACGTCTGTGGCATCACGCCCTATGATGCGACGCATCTGGGGCATGCCTTCACCTACCTCACCTACGACCTCGCGCAGCGTGTGCTGCGAGACGCCGGGCATCACGTCCACTATGTACAGAACGTAACGGATGTCGATGACCCGTTGCTTGAGCGAGCCACCCGTGACGGGCTGGACTGGCGGGCCCTCGCCGACCGGGAGATCGATCTGTTCCGCGAGGACATGACCGCACTGCGGATGCTGGCGCCGGACGCCTACGTCGGGGTGGTCGAGGTCATCCCGATGATTGTCGACATGGTGGCGGAGCTCGTCGACCGGGGCGCGGCCTACCAGGTCGACGACGACCTGTACTTCTCGATCGCCACCGCACCCGCCTTCGGGGAGATCTCGCGTCTCAGCCGGGCCGAGATGCTGGCGATCTGCGCCGAGCGCGGGGGTGACCCGCGCCGCACCGGCAAGAAGGACCCCCTCGATCCGCTGCTGTGGCGCGCACACCGCCCCGGCGAGCCGTCCTGGCCCTCGCCGTTCGGCCCCGGCCGGCCCGGCTGGCACATC
>NZ_CDWRCM010000171.1:5447-7002 GCF_977927585.1 Frankia sp. CcWB2
AGTGCGCCGCCATCGCCCGCCACTATCTCGGCGGGGTCATCGACATCCAGGGTGGCGGGACCGACCTGAGCTTTCCGCACCACGAGTGCAGCGCGGCGCATGCCGAGGTCGCCGCCGGCATTCAGCCGTTCGCCCGCAGCTACGTGCACACCGCGATGGTGAGCCTCGACGGCCACAAGATGTCGAAGTCGCGGGGCAACCTGGAGTTCGTCTCCCGGCTGCGCCGGGCCGGGGTGGATCCGGCGGCCCTGCGTCTGGCCCTGCTCGATCATCGGCACACCGAGGACTGGGAGTGGACGCCGGGCCTGCTCGACGACGCTGTGGACCGGATGAACCGGTGGCGGGCCGCCGTCGCCCTGCCCACCGGGCCCGACGCCATGGGACTGCTCGCCGCCGTGCGTGAGCGGCTCGCCGACGACCTTGACGCCCCGGGTGCCGTCGCCGCGGTGGACGCCTGGGCTGGCGCCGCGCTCGCTGATGCGGGCGGCTCCGCCGGTGCGGGCCCGGATCCCACCAATCCGGGGGGCCCGGTTCGCGGTTCTGGCGGTGACGTGCCCGCCTGGGGGGAGGCGCCCGCACTCGTGCGGCGTCTCGTTGACACACTGCTGGGTGTAGACCTTGAACCCGTCAGACCCAGAGGGAGCTGAGGATGGGAGCTCACCATCGCCGGGTGGATCCCGGGGCAGCGACCGAACGGCCCGCCTTCGACGAGGTCGCGTATGGCTACGACCCTCATCAGGTCGACGACTACCTGGCCACGCTGTGGCGTTACGCCAGCCAGGTGACCTCGCGCGCGGCCGCGGCCGAAAGCGCCCTGAAGAACGAGCGGGTCCGCAGCGCGAACATGGGCGTCGAGGGCCTGGCCGCGCAGGCCGGCGGTCGGATTGGCCAGATGCTGACCATCGCCCAGCAGGAGGCCGAGGAGATCGTCACCGGCGCCCGTCAGATCGCGGAGGCGGCGCTGGAAGAGGTGATCGAGGACGCCGGGGCGAACCACCCGATCGTGCGGGAGGCTCGGGAACAGGCCGAGAAGCTCCTCCTCGACGCCGTGGAGGAGAGCCGCCGGCTCGCCCGGGAGCGGCACGCTGAGCTGCAGGCGGAGATCGCCCGGTGCACCGCCTCGCTCGAGGCGTTGCGTCACCAGCAGGGTGAGATCATCGGTGCGATGCTGCGCCTGCGCGGGGTCCTGGCCTCCGACGAGGTGGACCGGGCGGTCACCGACCTGGCCCGGGCGGGTACGGCCGCGCCGACGACGCCGGGCACGCCTGGAACGCCGGGCACCTCGGGATCGGCGGGGACCTCAGTGGTCGACGGGCCGACGATGCCGCCTGCCTCACCCGTCGGCGTTCCGCCGGACCTGTCGTATGGCCGCCAGCCCGGGGGGTCGTCGCCGTTCGGTCCGGGGAGAGCCGGTCCCGCCGGTTTCCCCGCGGGCGGTGCGGGACCGTCGGATCTTTCCGGTCTTTCCGGGACCGCGTGGGCGACCGGTCGCGTCGCCAGCACGGGGCGGCGTTCCCCGGGCCGGCATCGTCAGGCCGACGTCGCGGACGCGGAA
>NZ_CDWRCM010000171.1:7525-7914 GCF_977927585.1 Frankia sp. CcWB2
CCCCACACCCCGCGCGAACCGGCCACGAACTCGGCGAACGTGCCGTTCCGCCGTGGCGCCGATGAGGACATCATCGACGCCGAGATCGTTGAGGAGTAGCGAGATCGTCGAGGAGAGGAGTAGCCCGGAGGAGAGGGGCAGCTTCTTCTACCGAGCTGGCTCTCCTCCTGGCCTTTACTGGCTGCGACGGCGCAGGTACCGTTCGAACTCCCGGGCGATTGCGTCCCCACTGGCCTCGGGTAGCGCCGTCTCGGGCTCGCGTGACTCCAGGGAACGGACGTACTCGGCGACCTCGGTGTCCCCGGCGGCGAGCTCGTCCACCTGCCGTTCCCATGCCTTCGCCCGCTCAGGAAGGTCACCCAGCGGGATCTCGATGTCCAGCATGTCCT
>NZ_CDWRCM010000171.1:8142-10163 GCF_977927585.1 Frankia sp. CcWB2
TTCCAGTCCGAGCCGGGCAGCCGTCGCCGCGTCCCCGGCGGTTCCGCTGATCGGGACCGGCCGGGTGTGCGGCGAGTCAGCGAGCAGCGCCCCGAGGGAGATCACCATGTCGCTGCCGAGGGCGTGGACGGCCTCGATCAGCTCGTCGGTGAACCCACGCCAGCGCATGTTCGGTTCCAGTCCGCGGATCAGCACCAGGTCCGTCTCGGACTTCGGTGGCCGCGCCACCGACAGGCGGGTGGTCGGCCACGAGATCTTCCGGGAAGCCCCGTCGGTCCCGCTCACCGTCGGTCGGTTCACCTGGAAGTCGTAGTAGTCGTCGGGGTCGATAGCACCGATGACACGGGCCTTGAAAGCGGTCTCCAGATGCTCGACGGCGGCGGACGAGGCATCGGCCGCGTCGTTCCACCCTTCGAAGGCGGCTACTACGACCGGCGACCGTAGTTGACCGGCGCCGGAGAACTCGATCACCTACTACCTCCTGCCGCCCCGCGGCGGCCCACTGCCCCCGTGACAGTGCAACGGTACGTCCTCACGGAGACGACTCCTGCCCAGAGCCGACATGCGTGACCTCAGCCTCCCTTATGGCCCGTGAGCCGGTGACCCGCGGGCGACCAGCGGTCGTCCGCGGGGAACCTACGCTGGTCCAGTCTGCCGATGTTCTCGTGGGAACGCCTTTCCTCGGTCTCTCGATGGCGCTAGACCCGGGCGGATCGGACATCCATTCCGGATCGATGCGGTGGCTGCACCGTATCGGCTCTGGACGGATACCCGCCGTCGCGGAAATGCGAACGGCCCGGCCTAGGGCCGCCGCCGCACCGGTGCGCCCCAGCCCGTGTTCGTGCGGACCACCGCGCCGAGCACACCCGCGCGGTCCGACATCACGCCCTCCGTTCCCGCGGCTGTGCCACCCCGGCTGTGCCACCCGCGGTCGCGCCATGGGCAACCCGCCGGGACGCGTCCGGCATTCCCACCCCGCAATCATCACCGTGCCGTGGTCACCGCATCGTGGTCCCTGTGTTGTGATCAGCCTGCCGTGGTCACCGTCGTGCCCGTGGCCGGCATCCTCGGAGGCGTCCGGACGGAGGGTAAACCGTACCGGCGGCAGGCGAAACCCGTCCCGGTACCCTTGGTCAGTGCACGATGATCTGGTGTCCGTCCTGGCCGAGCGTGTGCTGGTGGCCGATGGCGCCATGGGCACCCTGTTGCAGGCGGCCAGCCTCTGCCTCGACTCGGTGAATTCCGAGGACGGCGACGGCCCGTCGCGCGCCGAGGAGTTCCAGCTCGTGCCGGAGCAGTCCACCTCGGCGATCATCCTGCACCACCCGGAGGCGAAGTACTTCGCGGCCGCGTAGGCACCGTGCGGTCACCCGGGCACCGTGCGGCCGACCCGGCACTAGGCCGGTCAACCGGGCACTGCGGCCGGACGACCCTGAGCTACCGAGCTACCTGAGCTACCTGAGCTAGGAGTGGACGTGGGGAGCCTTGCGGCGGTTTTCTTCGACATGGACGGCCTGCTCGTTGACACCGAGCCAATCTGGACCATCGCCGAGCACGAGGCGGCGGCGCGGCTGGGCGGCGAGTTCACCCCGGCGATGAAACGAGCCATGATCGGCCACGGCATCGATACCGCGGTGCCGCTCATGGTGTCGATGCTCGGCCGGCCGGCGTCCGACGTGGTGCCGACGGCGGAGTTCCTGCTGCGCCGCTCCGCCGAGCTGTTCCGCGAGCCCGGTGCGATCGTCCCGCAGCCCGGGGCGGTGGAACTGCTCGTCGCGCTGCGGGCGGCGGGTGTCCCGACCGCGCTGGTCTCCTCGTCCTTCCGCGACCTGATGGAGCCGGTGCTGCACGTCGTCGGTGACGAGTTCTTCGCCGTGACGGTCGCCGGTGATGAGGTCACTCGCCGCAAGCCGGACCCGGAGCCCTACCTGACCGCCGCCCGGGTGCTCGGCGTCGACCCGGTCCGCTGTGTCGTCTTGGAGGACAGCCCGTCGGGAGCGCGCGCCGGGGTGGCGGCCGGG
>NZ_CDWRCM010000172.1:0-512 GCF_977927585.1 Frankia sp. CcWB2
GCGTGCTCGGGGAGGACGGCCTGGCCGGCATCGCGCTCGGCGACGGCGCTGTCGGGGAGGCGTTCGCCGCGTTCCAGACGTACGTCGCCGAGTTGAAGGCCCGCGGGGTCGTGCTCGCCGTCTGTTCCAAGAACAACGACGCCGACGCCCGGGAGGCGTTCGAGCGTCATCCGGGGATGCGGCTCGGCCTTGATGACATCGCGGTGTTCAGTGCCTGCTGGGACGACAAGCCGACGCAGATCCGCCGGATCGCCGCCGCGCTCGGCCTCGGCCTCGACGCGCTGGTCTTCGTCGACGACAACCCGGCCGAACGCGAGGTCGTCCGCCAGCTCGTTCCCGAGGTGGACGTCGTGGCGCTGCCCGCCGATCCGCACGGCTACGTCCGGGCGCTGGCGGACTACCCCTTCTTCGAGGCCACCGCCCTCACGGCCGAGGACGCCGCGCGCACCGCCGCGTACCGGGCCCGGGCCGAGACGGCCGCCGCCGCGGCGGCGGCGACCTCGCTGGAGGAC
>NZ_CDWRCM010000172.1:849-9640 GCF_977927585.1 Frankia sp. CcWB2
TTCCACCGCGGGCTGGACATGACCGCCACCGTAGTCCCGCTCGACGACATGACCCTGCCGCGGGTCGCCCAGTTGGTCGGCAAGACCAACCAGTTCAACCTGACCGGTCGCCGCCGGGGCGCCGCTGAGATCGAGCGGCTGGCCGCCGACCCCGGCACGGCGGTGTTCTGTGTCCGGCTCGCCGACCGGTTCGCCGACCACGGTCTGGTCGCCGTGGTCATCGCGGTGGAGTCGGCGGGCGCGCTGGACATCGACACCTGGCTGATGAGCTGCCGGGTGATCGGCCGGACCCTCGAGGACGAGGTTGCCGCGCTTGTTCTCGCCGAGGCCCGCCGCCGCGGCCTCGCCCGCGTGACCGGGCACTACCGGCCGTCGGCGAAGAACGTTCTGGTGGCCGGCCTCTACGAACGGCTCGGTTTCGAGCGGGTCGGGCGGGTCGACCCGGCGCCGGCGACGCTGCCGGCCGGGAGATCAGCCGGGGTGGTGCCCGCACCTCCGGACGGGATCACCTCGGCTGCGGAGACGACGTACTGGAGCCGTGATGCGCGGTCACCGTACCTGCCGCCTGGGCTCATCCGGGTCGTCGTGGCCGAGCCGTCCGGCGCCGTGGCCGGGCTGTCCCCCCAGGTGCTCCCCCAGCCGTGGCTGCGGGACCGCAAGACGGAAGAGGTGCCCCGCTGATGGTGCAGGAGCGACTGCGGCAGATCTTCGATGGCACGGCCGGCGATCAGGACACCCGGGATGCCTCCGACCTCGGGCTGTGGGAGATCCTGCAGGAGGACTGGCGCCGGCACTACAAATCGTTCGCCCACCCGGGCCTGCACGTGCTCGCCGTCTATCGCATCGGGCAGTGGCGGCGCACCCGGAGCCGGCCCGTCCGCGGGATCGTGACCGTCTTCTACAAGGTGGTCAACAAACTGATCATCCGTAACCTGTACGGGGCCGAGCTCGACGAGCAGGCGCGGCTCGGCCGCCGGGTCCACATCGGCCATCACCAGGCGATCCTCATCCCGCCGCATTGCGTGATCGGGGACGACTGCACCCTGCGGCACAACCTGACCATCGGCTACGCGAGCGGTACGGCGGACCCGCGGGACGTGCCGAAGGTCGGCAAGCGGATCGAACTCGCCCCCGGGATCCATCTCATCGGGGCGATCAGCATCGGCGACGACGCCAAGATCGGCCCGGGCTCGATCGTGATGACGGACGTGCCGGCGGGCTCGACCGTCTTCGCCGCTCCCGCGCGGGTGATGCGCCCGCCGGTGCGTTGAGACCGTCCGGGTGATGCGTCCGCCGGCACGCTGAGACCGCCGACGCGCCACTGCGGGATGTCGGCGACCGGCTCGTGGGATCGACTCGGTACGGTTTGAGGCCGGAACGCCGGTATCCGATTGGACCCGACCTGTGCCGTTGCCGAGATGGGGAGGACTCGCGGATGAAGGTGCTCGTGACGGGCACGGAGGGGTACCTGGGGTGCCTGCTCGCGCCCGAGCTGCTGCGCGATGGCCAGGAGGTCATCGGGGTGGACACCGGCTACTACAAGTACGGCTGGCTGTACCGCGGCGTCGACCGGACCCCGTTGACCCTTGACAAGGACCTCCGCCATCTCACGGTCGAGGACTTCGCGGGGGTCGACGCCGTCGTGCACATGGCGGAGCTGTCCAACGACCCGCTCGGCGCGCTCGCCCCGGACGTGACGTACAAGGTGAACCACGTCGGCTCGGTCCGGCTGGCGAAGCTGGCCAAGCAGGCCGGCGTCGAACGGTTCGTCTACATGTCCTCCTGCAGCGTCTACGGCGTCGCGACCGGTGCGGACGTCACCGAGGCCTCGCCGGTGAACCCGCAGACCCCCTACGCCGAGTGCAAGGTCTACGTGGAGCGTGACGTCGCCCCGCTGGCGGACGACACCTTCTCGCCGACCTTCCTGCGCAACGCCACCGCCTACGGTGCCTCCCCGCGGCAGCGCTTCGACATCGTGCTCAACAACCTGGCCGGGGTGGCCTGGACCACCGGCGAGATCGCGATGACCTCGGACGGCACCCCGTGGCGCCCGCTGGTCCACGGGCTCGACATCGCGAAGGCGATCCGCCTGGTGCTGACCGCACCGCGCGGCATCGTGCACAACCAGATCTTCAACGTCGGCGACAGCGAGCAGAACTACCAGGTGAAGGAGATCGCGGACGCGGTTGCCACGGTGTTCACCGGCTGCACGCTGAGTTTCGGTGACAACGGCAGCGACAACCGCAGCTACCGGGTGTCGTTCGACAAGATCGCCTCCACCCTGCCCGGCTTCTCCTGCGACTGGAACGCGCTCAGGGGCGCCCAGCAGCTGCACGACGTCTTCACCCGCATCCAGCTCGACAACGAGACGTTCACCGGCCGCGGGCACACCCGGCTCAAGCAGCTTCAGTACCTGATCCGTACCGGCCAGCTCGACGCCGACCTGTTCTGGGCCCACCCATGATCATTACGTCGACGCCGATCGCCGGGGTGATGATCGTCGATGTCGAGCCGTTCTCCGATGCCCGCGGCATGTTCGCGCGCACGTTCTGTGCCGGCGAGCTCGCCGCCGCGGGGCTCACGGTCGACGTCGCCCAGTGCAGCGTGGCCTACAACGCCTCCGCGGGCACCGTCCGCGGGATGCACTGGGCGGGGGAGCCGGTGCGGGAGACCAAGCTGGTGCGCTGCACCCGCGGCGCCCTGCTCGACGTCGTCGTCGATCCCCGCCCGGACTCGCCGACCTATCTGCGGCACGTGGCGGTGGAGCTCTCGGCCGACAACCATCGGGCGCTGTTCATCGACGCGGGCCTGGCGCACGGGTACCAGACGCTCGTCGACTCCACCGAGGCGACTTATCAGATGAACGTCCCGTTCACGCCGGGACACGACCGTGGGCTGCGCTTCGACGACCCGCGGCTGGGCATCGTCTGGCCGCTGCCCGTCTCGGTGATCTCCGACAAGGACCGTGCCTGGCCGCTGCTGGCCGGCGATGGTCCGGCCGGGGGCCAGGCCGGACCGTCCGGCGACGCCGTGCCACCCGGGTCTTCCGGCATTCAGCGTGATGTAGCTCACACATTTGGCGGGGTCGGCGCGACAGCCTGAATCCGTCGCCCCCGGTTCGGCCAACCGTCGGGCGAGGGCCCCGCTCCACCAGTGAAAATCAATGCTGGCAGGGAAAAGTGGGCGGGGCGTGGGGTGTTGCCCGCGAACGGGGGCGGGCGCGGGGAGGCATCCCGTGGTCGGAGGGTGGTGCCACGGCTTCCTCTCGGCGACTGTGGGTCATGTGGGGGGTGGTGTCCACCGGCTAGCATGACCCGGCGTGCGCAGCACCCGTGACCGCCGATCTTCGCCGGAAAATCATCGGGCTGCCGTCGGCGGTGCCGGCGGTGGCATCTCGCCGACGGAAACGAGCGCTCGTCCGGCGGTCGCCGCTGCGGCGGTGGGTGGCGGGTGTCCGGCCGATGACCGGTGCCCGCACGCCCGGGGTTCGCGCTCTCCTCCGTGCCTTCGCCGGCGATCGCCCGGCGGCGTGGCGGCCCGTCCCGGCTTCACGAAGATCATGTCGTTCGCGGGACCGTCGCGTCCTTCTGGTCGGATGGGCGGTCATCATGTCGTTCGGCCTCTCGTTCGGCCTCGCGGCCGGCTGGCACAGCCATTCCCGTCCACCAGATCGTGAAGATCGATGTCGACACCTCACCTAGGGGAACGCATGTCATCCGCAACCCCGGCCCGGCGCGGTAGTGGCACCGCCGAGGCCGACGCGACCCAGAAGCAGGATGTTCCCGGCGGCCTCACCACGGCGGTAACCGCCTGCCGGTCCTGCGGCGGACCGGCCCCGCGCCTGTTCCTCTCCCTGGGGTCCACCCCCATCGCCAACCGCCTGGTGCGCGCCGACGCCCTCGACGCGACCGATCCGTCGTTCCCGCTTGAGGTCGGCTTCTGCGAGGCCTGCGCACTCGTGCAGCTCACCCACGAGCTGCCGGCGTCCGAGATCTTCGACGAGGACTATCCCTACTTCTCCTCGTTCTCCGACATGCTCGTCCGCCACGCGGAGAAGCACGTGATCGACCTGATCGCGAGCCGCAACCTCGGGCCGGACAGCCTGGTGGTCGAGGTCGCCAGCAACGACGGCTACCTGCTGAAGGCGTTCGTCGAGCGGGGCATCCCGGTCCTCGGGATCGAGCCGACCCCCGGCCCGGCCGCGGCCGCCCGGGAGGCGGGCGTGCCGACCCGCGAGGAGTTCTTCGGCGCGGAGCTCGCCCGCCAGCTCGTCGCGGAGGGCCGCAAGGCCGATGTGATCATCGCGAACAACGTGATGGCCCACGTCCCGGACCTCAACAGCTTCGTCGAGGGCTTCTCGATCCTGCTCGCCGACGGCGGCCTCGTCGACGTCGAGAACCCCGGGGTCGGCGCGTTGCTGGCCCACACCGAGTTCGACACGGTCTACCACGAGCACTTCTGCTACTTCTCCACGATCGCGGTCGACGTCCTGATGCGCCGGCACGGCCTCGCGCTCGTCGGCGTCCAGGAGTTCCCCGAGCTGCACGGCGGCACCCTGCGGTGGAGCATGCAGCACACCGCCGCCGCGGAGCCGGCCGAGTTGGTGGCGGCGGTGCTCGACGCCGAGCGGGCCGCCGGGCTCGACACGTTCGACCGGTACGCCAGCTTCGGCGACGACGTCCGCGCCGTGCAGGACGAGCTGGTGGCGTTGCTGCGCTCGCTGCGCGCCGACGGTAGGACCATCGCCGCCTACGGCGCGGCGGCCAAGGGAGCGACCCTGCTGAACTCCAGCGGCATCGGCACCGACCTGCTCGATTTCGTCGTCGATCGCAACATCCACAAGCAGGGCCGGTACCTGCCTGGCGCCCGGTTGCCGATCCTCGATCCCGCCGTCCTGCTGGAGCGGCAGCCTGACTACCTGCTGCTGCTCGCGTGGAACGTGAAGAAGGAGATCATCGCCCAGCAGGCCGAGTACGCCGCGCGCGGCGGCTCCTTCATCGTGCCGGTTCCCCGGCCCGTA
Source organism: Frankia sp. CcWB2 (assembly GCF_977927585.1). NCBI lineage: Bacteria > Bacillati > Actinomycetota > Actinomycetes > Frankiales > Frankiaceae > Frankia > Frankia sp. CcWB2. The sequence continues at coordinate 5,870 of NZ_CDWRCM010000172.1, forward strand.
GTGCTGTAGGCAACCCATCGTGGTCTCAGGCCGTCGTTATTTCCGTCCGCGGTTGTGCGGACCCTGCTCGCTGGGCTGGCCGAGCCGGTCGGGCTGGTCGGGAGAGCGAGTATGACGGACAGCGACGGGGACCTGAGAGCCCCGGGTGGGGAGGACGACTCCCCATCCGAGGGTTCCCCTGACGAGACCCGGTACGTGCCACGATCGCAGCGCCCCGCGCGGGCGACCGGGCAGCGTCCCGGCGAGCGGACCGAACGTCCCGGCGAAGGGTTCGAACGCCGTGGCGACCGCCGACCCGGCGAGGGTTTCGAGGTGGTCACGGGGCCGGTCCGCCCGCAGCCCGCTCCGGCGCCGCGGCCCGGGCCCGGGCCGTCCGGGCCCGGGCCGTCCGGGCCCGCGATCCAGCCGCCCGTCGGCGACCCGCACCTGTCCCAGCCGCCATCCCGCCCGGTGACGCCCCCTGTCCGTCCGGGGGCCGGCGAGCCACCGCCCGGCGTCGTCACCGCCACGATGGACCTGAGCGCGCTGCAACGCCGGTTGCGGGCGGAGAAGACCGAGCTCCTCCATCGGGTCGAGGGGCAGGCTCCCCGGCATCGCCGCTCGGACCGGCGGGCGCGCCGAACCGACGAGACCGACCCGGAGAGCACGCAGATCTTTCCGCGGCAGCCCCCCGCCGGGCGTGACGGCCGATCTCCCGGGGCGGGCGCCGCGCGGTCCCGCGGTCGACGAAGGCTCGCCGCGGCGGGCGGCGGCGAGCGTGCCGCGGCCGCGTCCTTCGGGCCGGGGCCCGGTAACGGGGCCGAGGGCCTGGCGGACGATCTGACCGGCGGCGAGCGTCCGGGCGGCGAGGGTTCCGGCGGCCGTGGCGGAGCCAGGTCGAAGGCGATCTGGACGCTGATGGACCAGGCCGTCTCCAGTGCGACGAACGCCGCGATCTCGTTCCTGATTGCCCATCAGGTCAGCGACGTCGAGTACGGCGCGTTCGGTATTGCGTACACGTTGTTCTCCATCGTCATCGGCCTGGTCCGTGCCGGGAGCTGCATGCCGCTGAGCATGTTCTACTCGAATGTCACCCGGAGTGACTTCCGGGCGGCGGCCACCGCCACCACCGGCTCGTCGTTCGTCTTCGGCGTGGCCGTGGGAATCACGTTCGTCGGTCTGGGCCTGCTGCTCGGCGGCCCGGTCGGGTCGTCGTTGTCGGCGATGGGCCTCGTGCTGCCCGGCCTGCTGCTGCAGGATGCGTGGCGCTATGTCTTCTTCGCGATGGGGAAGCCCTTCGGCGCCTTCGTCAACGACACCGTCTGGGCGGTCGTCCAGATCCTCGGGATCTTCCTGCTCATCCACCGCGGTGTGACCGCATCCCCGCCGCTGCTGCTCGCCTGGGGGGCCTCGGCTCTCGTCGCGGCCCTGCTGGGGATAGCCCAGGCCGGCTTCTGGCCGTCGCCCGGCGAGACCCTTCGATGGCTTCGCAGGAACAAGTCGAACTCCGCCTACCTGGCGGCGGAGTTCATCACTGTCCAGGGCGCGATGCAGACCTCGCTGCTGGTGATCGGAGCGGTGGGTTCGCTGGCGACGGTGGGCGCCCTGCAAGGCGCGCGCACGCTGCTCGGCCCGACCACGGTGGTCGGGGTGGGGGTCGTGAGCTTCGCGTTGCCGGAGTTCTCCAAGCGGACCTCCATGACCCGCCACGCCCGGGAGCGCGCCGCCTACGCTCTCTCGGCCCTCGTCCTCGCCATTGGCACGGCGTGGAGCCTGATCTTCTACCTCCTTCCGGAACGTTACGGTCAGGTGTTGTTGGGCGACTCGTGGGATGGCGTCAAGAACATCCTGGGGCTGTCAATCCTGCACTATCTGGCCGCGTCGGTCGCGGTCGGACCGGCATGTATGGTCTACGCACTCGGAAAAACTAAGATCACATTCCGGGTCAATGCAGCCTTTGCGCCAATGTTGTTTGGTTTTCCCATCATTGGGTTGCTTGTCGGGGGCGCGCGGGGCGCGGTCGTCGGCTATAACATCGCTTTCTGGTCCATTGCACCGGTGTGGTTTGTACTGCTCCGCCGGCTCGGTCGGGAGCACGACGTGGAGCAGGCCGCGCTACGGGACGCGGAGCGGGCGGCGCGGAGCGGCTCCGGGCCTGCTCCCGCCCCGGCGGAGCCGGGAGGACGAGAGTTGCCGCGCCGGCGCCGGGCCGGGATGAGCGACGTACGCCGGTCGAGACGGTCGAACGCCGGCGAATCTGACCATCGAATGGATCCCGTGGATGATGTCGAGGATGTGGATGTCGCTCCGGAGCACGGCCCTCGCCGGCCTGGTCGCGGAACCGGATCGCGGCGTGGTGGGCGGGGCACCTGAGCGTCCGTGCGGCGTCAGTCATAGCTATAGACCGTTTACTATCCGCTATCGGCTATGCTCACAAATCGGTTCCGTCAGATCTAGACCGTGGTCCGGCAATCGGGCCGGATGCTCCTGTGGGGGGCCACATTGAGTTCGCTTCATGTCCCGCTGGAGGAGCCGTTGCGTCGTCTCACCGGCACTCCGATCCGGATGCGGGCCCGGTCCGCCCGTTCTGAGTCCGTGGCGGGTGCGTCATGAGTCGCAACGTGCAGGCGGGCAACGAGACCAGCCGGGCTCCCTCCGCCCCGTCCCTGCTTCGTATCCTCCAGCCACGGCTGCTGGTCGTCGCCATCGTCGTGGTCATCTTCGCGGCTCTGGCGGCCGCCTACTCCAAGACGCAGACGGCGACCTACCGGTCGAGTGCCCGGGTCTTCCTCTCGACGGATTCGGGCACGCTCGGTGCCAACTCGGTCGACGCGACCCGCTTCGTGCAGACCCAGGCGCAGTTCGCCCAGTCCTCGGCGGCCGTCGCGGAGATCGCGAAGGAACTCAAGCTGCCCGAGGTGGACGTCGCCGCCTGGCTCAGCACCTCGCCGTCCGACGAGGGCTACTTCTTCGTCATCGAGGGGAAGGGCTCGAGCCAGCAGGGGGCGGACGCGCTGGTCAAGTCGGCCGAGGATGCCTACAGCAAGCTCTTGACGACTTACGGCCCCAACAGCCAGGCGAATATCAGCGCCATGATCAAGCTACGTGACGGGCTGGTGGCGGAGCAGGCCGCCGCGGGTCAGGGAGCCGGTATTGCCGGGAGCGTCGACAACACCGTCCGCAACACGCAGATCGCGAACCTCAACACGCAGATCGCCACCGCCCGCACCGCCTCCGCGTTGGCGAGCACGTCGATCAAACTGGCCGAGCCGCCCGTCGCCGGGGGCCAGAGCGGGCCGAACCTGTTCCGTAACACGCTGGTCGCTGCGATCGTCGGGCTGCTCGGTTCGATCGCGGCGATCTGGATCATGTATCAGCGCCGGCCCACGATCCTCGACCCGCACAACCCGTCCGACACCCTGGGCGTGCCGCTGATCGCAGTCCTGGAGCCGGGACGGACCACCGCCAGCGCGGCCGAGACCCTGGTCTCGGCGATGTCCGCGGTGATGTCCCCGACGAGCAAGGTGGTCGCGTTCACCCCGGCGTCGCGGGGGGACCTGACCGCCGACCTCGTCGCCTCCGTGGCCGCGGCCTGGTCCGATGATCAGGGCGTCGTCCTGATCCTGGACACCTCGCCGTCGTCCGAGGTGCGGGGAGTTCTCGAAGGACTGCCCCGGGCGACCTCCGGGGAGCTGCCTCGCTGGGCGCACGAGCCGACCTGCCTGGCACGCTCGTCCGGCACCGGGCGGGGGCACATCCTCTACAACCGAGTGTCGCCGGCCCGGGCCGCCC